>NZ_JAGKSE010000059.1:0-1055 GCF_017939685.1 Acidovorax sp. JG5 | reverse complement strand
TAACGCCCCACTCAAACTTTGAGTGGGGCGTTCTGCTTTGGGGTTATGGATCGCGCTTTTATTGGGCCGGGGATGTCCGCCGGAACATGGCAATGCAACTTCAAGATATTCTGTATTCTCAAGGGTTTGGTACCCGCCGTGTCTGCGCGGGACTTGTGCAGCATGGGTGGGTCGAGACGGCCAGCCTCGACCCAGACGCTCCCTTCAGTCTGTGTACTGATGCAGTGCTGGATTTCGATACCGATGATCTGCGTTTGCGGGTGCAAGGGGTGGAGTGGCCTTACCACGCCAAAGCGTACGTGATGCTGCACAAGCCTGCGGGCACAGAATGTTCGCAGAAGCCATCCACTTATCCCAGTATCTACACCTTGCTCCCCGCTCCGTTGCGGCAGAGGCCGTGCAAGAGTGCGATTCAAGGCGTGCAGGCTGTTGGCCGTCTTGATCAGGATACAACGGGTCTTTTGTTGCTCAGCGACGATGGGCATTTCATCCATCGCATGAGTTCGCCAAAGAAACATGTTCCCAAGGTGTACCGGGTAACCACCAAACATTCGGTGGATGACCTGCAAATCGACAAGTTGCTGGCAGGTGTTGTGCTCGACGACGATCCCAAACCGGTGCGCGCCTCTGCTTGTACGTCCGTGGACAGCCATCGTCTGGACCTTACCCTGACTGAAGGCAAATACCACCAGGTCAAGCGCATGCTGGCCGCTGTGGGCAATCGGGTGGAAGCGTTGCATCGCTCGCGCATCGGCACGCTGGATCTTCCCCCGGACCTGGCACCTGGGCAGTGGAAATGGTTGTCTGCCGAGGACCTGTTCAGGCTGAATCCTATTTCGTGATCAGGTCTCCGCAGGGCATACCTTCAAGCGACATTTCGGCTCGACCTCCTGTCGATGGCTGAGTTTCAGGAAAATTCTTCCGGTTCATACATAGCCGACTCTCCCGTAGTTACGTTTTCGGCGCGAAGGCGCAGGGTGTGCGGCGCTAAACTCCTCTGCTGATCTGAAAGTGGGTATCCGTCCGGCCAACCCATCTACCCCGAATGAGCAATT
>NZ_JAGKSE010000058.1:0-1228 GCF_017939685.1 Acidovorax sp. JG5 | reverse complement strand
GTAGCCATCTGCGGTCAACATGGGTTTGCCGTGCGCTTACGTGCTTGTTGCTCCTCGGTTCGAACAGCATTCAGCGTCGCTTCGAGTTCCGCAAGCTTCGCTGTCGCTGCGGCAGTCTCCTGCTTTGCGGCGTCCGACTCCAACGGATCGTCGACAGCCGTCGGCATCGCGCCCTCTAAGGCAATCAGTTCTTTCTTCTTAGCATTGAGCTGCTGCTCCAACGACTGCCGAAACGCTGGTGAGAGCTTGTGCTCGACGCTCACAAGTTCCGCATTGACCCTAGAAAGCTCATCGGCGAGTTGTTTCCGTTCTGCCTCAAGTTCTGAAATCTTGAAGTCGAGCAGCTCATCGAGCGACGGAAAGCCGATGCGCTGCTCCTCGGGCACGTGCGTGTAGATGATCTTCCGTAACTCGCCATCGAAAGTCGATGAACCGCTGCCCGCCAATTCATTGCACAGAGTCTCTAGATAGTTTTGCGGCAGATACTTCACTCGCTCGACGCTGGACGGTGCAGGACTCTCATGCAAGTCCTTCTGCGCGTCAGTTCCGTCATGCCAACGCAAAGTTCCGACAAAATGCGCTGCCAACTTGTTCCGCGGATCGCGGAACCGCTCGTCGTTGAGAAATGAAAAACTTTCGTGATTCTTGGTGTCACCGATGAGCGCGACAATATCAGCCAACGCGCTCTTGCCGCTGCCCTTGTTGCCGATGATCGCCACTAGGTCGTGATTCAACGGAACTTCGACATCGAACCAACTATCCGCCAGCGCGGACCCAGCCTTCTTCCTGACCGTGATCGCGGACACGTACTTCGTCCTATTACCCGCCACCAACAACTGCTTCGGCGGCGTGTCGCCGACGAATATGCGCTGATCGAACTCGGTGACCGCTTGGAGCAATCCCTGAAAAGTCGGATCAGCCTTGATCCATGTAAAGCATTGACCGATTCGATCCTTGCTGTCCGCACTGCTGAGCGCATGGGCATCGGAGCAATCGAGCAATCTGTCCAGCACGTTCGCTTCACTCAGCTTCTTGCGGGCCTTGTTATAGGCTTCAGGATTCTCCGATGCGGTGAAAACAAGATGGACACAATTGATAACATTGCGTTTCTCCGCAATCGATTGATCGTCCCACTTCATGTTTTCCCATTCAGTCTTGCCGACTGCAAGCAGATATCGATCCTTTAGGGTAAGCGCACGGCAAACCCATGTTGACCGCAGATGGCTAC
>NZ_JAGKSE010000057.1:0-1449 GCF_017939685.1 Acidovorax sp. JG5 | reverse complement strand
CACCCCTTTCAAGGTGTTGCCCTCCCAGCCTTGATAACCCGGGCGGTTGCCACATGCGAACGAGCGAGGCTGCCGTCCACAAACCCTTTTGGAACCTGTGGTTTGGGTGCCCGCTTGCTGGTTGTCAGCTGTCTGGGCTTGAGGCGAGCGGCCAGCAGCAACAAGCGCTCCATGAGCTGGCATGGCTGCACGTCGCCCACTTGTGGCAAATGCTCGGGCGGCAAGGCCAAAGCCATTGCTTCATAACCACTGTTGATCTCCACCGTCAGGTGAAAGGTGGACACATCCAGTTCGGGATGCGTGGCCTCGTGCGCTTTCTCAATCACCCGCTTGAGCAGGGCCAGCACGTTGTAGGCGAGCACCGCTGCGGCAAAACCCAGCAGCGCCGCGCGTGGATGACCCAGACTCTTGATCTCGCTGTGCAGCACCGACTCCAGCCGCTGGAACATGCCTTCGATGCGCCAGCGCTTGCGATACAAGCGCGCAATGGTGGCTGCCTCGATCTCCTCGGGGAGATTGCTCCACAGGGCGATGTGCGTGTCGCCCGACTCTGTAGGTGATGACAGTTCAATCTCGATGCGCCGCCAGGGCTGTTCCTGACCCGTGTGGTTCTTGAGTTTGATGCTTTGCTCACGCACGCGCCCTGTCTCGATGTCGGTGCATTGGCCCCATGGGCCACGCTCAGCCAGACGGGGGTGGCGCGCATGCTCGCGCACGATGAAGCAGGCCTGGCGCTCGCTCAGGCCGCGCAGCAGCGCTTCGGTACAAAAGTGCCGGTCTGCAATCCATGCCTGCTGCGCCAGGGCGGACTCGATCAGCGTGGCCGCTGCCACGCGTTCGCTCTGGTGCGCATCCTCACACGCCACGATGTCGCGCACCAACGCACTGTCGGGGTCGTAGACCACCAGGGTGTGGCCCGGGCGAGCCGCGCCGCGAAAGCCGCGCAGCACGGCCAGCCTCTTGTCGCTGGCGGGCAAGTGGTTGCCGTCCAGTACGCGCAGTTGCCAGCCAGGCAAGCTGGCCTGCTCGGGCAGGCAGGCGGCCAAGGGGGCAAGCCGCTGCGCACTGCCCTGCACCAGCGCGCGCAGCACTGCGGGCTCGCAGCGATTGACTTTGTCGTACAGCGCCGCCAGTGACACCGGCAGTCGTTCATCGAGCTTGCGCGCTGCCGCGTGCAGCGAGGGCCGAAGGCCCAGGGATACCAGCGTCATCAGCTCCACCACCGTGGAGAACAACAACTCGCGCGGGTACTGGCGCTGGCGGTGCGTCTCGAACACTTCATCGATCCAGTGCGCTGGCAGTGCCTGCTCCAGGGCCAGGCGTGCCATCACGCTGGCGGGTGCTTGCTGTTCGAACCGCTCTACCACTGCTTGCCAGACCATCTTGTTTCTGATTCCAGAGAAATCAGAAGATTACGACGGTTTCCTTTTAAACACCTTGAAAGGGGTG
>NZ_JAGKSE010000056.1:0-1473 GCF_017939685.1 Acidovorax sp. JG5 | reverse complement strand
GACTTAAACCAAACAGCCTCCACGGAACCCGGGGCGATTCAGTTCGACGACAACAAGATGCGCAGTGCAGGCATTCGACTGATCTACACGCCTTGCACTGCGACGCTCGCTGGGGTCAAGGACGGCATTCTGCTGGAGCTGGGGTTCGACGGCACGGCGCCGAATCGTTCGGTCACGATCTCGTCCTGGGCTCTGGATGTGGCCATGGCCCGTGGGGTGGCCTTGTGCGTGGGCAGCCGAGATAGGCGTACGGGTCGTGCCCGTTCATGCGCGCTGACTGGATCAGGCTCATCACGGCGGCGGCCCGCTGGCCCGCGCGCAGGCTTTCTGCGAATAACCAATTCGAGCGCCCGAGGGCAATGGGCCGGATCTGGTTCTCGATCCAGTTATTGTCCGCCGGTAATTGCGGGTCATAGACAAAGCGCGTTAGCGCTATCCATCGTTTGAGGCTGTAGTCCAGCGCCTTGGCCGAGTTGCCCGCCACCTGCTGGCGCTGCAGCACCATCCACTGGTACGGGTCTGATGGGTGGGCCGCTCGCTCGCTCGCTCGCTGGCTGGCTGGCGTCTGTTCGGCAGCGGGCGATTGGACGGGCAACACCTTGAAAGGGGTGCGGCTAACAGCTCGTGGGCATCATTACCCAGGCGGAGCTGGTGCGCGCACTGGTTGGCACCATGCACATTCTGAAAGAAGGAGCTGTGGTCCCTGTCGCACCGTTTGGTGCAGCAGCATAGGCAGGATGGGGACATCGCGCTACAATCGACGAGTTCATGCACAGCGCCTCGCCTGTCCATTGAAGCCGTCTCCCCGGCCTCTTTTCTGATCTGCGCCCCGTGTGCAGCGACTCCCCCGCCCGCAAAGCACCGTGCTCCGAGCCCCAGAAGGCACGGCGGCGGTTGTGGATGCACGATGTGCTGGCGCACCAACCACAGAATATTGTTTTTAAGAGATAACCATGGCCAAAGAAGAACTGATTGAAATGCAAGGCTCCGTGACGGAAGTTTTGCCGGACTCGCGTTTTCGCGTCACACTGGAAAACGGCCACCAATTGATTGCCTATACCGGGGGAAAAATGCGTAAGCACCACATCCGCATCCTGGCGGGCGACAAAGTGTCGCTGGAGCTGTCGCCCTACGACCTCACCAAGGGCCGCATTACGTTCCGCCATCTGGCTGGTCGTGGCCCGGGGCCCTCCAGTCGCTGATGCATCAAAAAGTGGGTTCTATCGCAGGAAAGACATAAAAAAGAAATGTGACAGATATCAAACCCGTTCGATTTACGGGATAGAATAAGAGCTGTCGGAGCGTAGCGCAGCCTGGTAGCGCATCTGCTTTGGGAGCAGAGGGTCGCGAGTTCGAATCCCGCCGCTCCGACCATTATTCAAAGGACTTGCAGCATATGCTGCAAGTCCTTTTTTGTTGGTGCGCTCAGTATCACCCCTTTCAAGGTGTTGCCCTCCCAGCCTTGATAACCCG
>NZ_JAGKSE010000055.1:0-1490 GCF_017939685.1 Acidovorax sp. JG5 | reverse complement strand
GCCGACCCGCCTTCGGCGGGCGGCTTACTTTCGTTCGTTAGTCTGTTCAAAACCTGCATTATTTAGGCCCATGGTTCATTCACCGGCGTTTACCTTCTCAAGCGTTTATTCGTTGGGTTTTTGCCGTGTGCCGGGCTTCGCCTTTGGGCGCTGCACCAGTTTCAAGTGTTTTTGGCCTCTAGCCCTTGTGCAGCAAGCGCCACCAGCTATCATTTTGCAAGCATTGCGCCGCCTTGGTGGCGCAATGCTTTTTCACGGTTTGCGCCCGTCGTTAATTCAGAAATTTCTGTTTTTGCTTCTGGGTCTAACTTTGCAGTCAAGCCGACCTGCCTTCGGCAGGCGGCTTACTTTCGTTCGTTAGCACCCATGTCAGTACGACTTCAATCACCTCAATCTTGGCGCTTATGGCTTGTCGCGCTCTTGTGCATGTATTGCTGCTATCTTCTTTATGCACAAGCCCTTGTGATTCGTATGTATATAATGCCAAATGTCATTGCGAATGAAACGTTTCTTGTTGAACATCTATTCCGAATGGTTGGCACATTCATCCTAGCCTGCGCATCATTCCTCGGTTGTTTACGAAAACGGCGGGCTATTTTGGCAGCTGTCTTTGGAGCAATGGTTTATCTTGCACCTTGGATTTATAACTACGCAAGCGTTGTGACCGTGCAATCCCAGAGCCATCTCAAGTGGCACATGCTAAAGAGTTACCCCATGCTCTCATGGCAATGGTTCGTTTTTCCCTGCGTGGCTGTACTGCTCATTCATATCGCCACAAGTGGAAATATTTCTGACCAAAAAAGGTAAATGATGAACGCTAACAGAAAAGCCAACACGGACACCTTCTCTGTTTTGGTGCCTGGGTCTAACCCGGCGCTCAAGCCGACCCGCCTACGGCGGGCGGCTTACCTTGGCCGTTAGCCCTTTTCACAAAATTGGATGCCCAATGCACGTATCGAACATTTCACGCAACCTCTTTTTTCTAGCGGCGTTGTCTTCTTGTCTTGCTGCCAGCGCTCAAAACCTGACCCCAGCACAGATCAAGCAGATTGAGGATATCGCGAGAAATATCGCCGCGCAGAGCAATGCAAATAAACAGGCAATGCTGGATGACATGACGGTATCGTTTAACGCGGTCGCAGTTGGTAGGAATGTCCGCTTTGAAAATGTTATACGTGTAAAAAAGGGCTTGCCGCCCAACAAAATCAAAGAATGGCTGGACGCAACACGAGCCGAAATCACTCCAAAGTCTTGCGCTCAGAATGCGAACAACCCGGCCTTCGACAGGGGCCTGTCCTACACATTCGCATACAGCAACACTTACGGTGAAAAATTGGGCGATGTTTTTGTAGATAAGGCCACTTGCAAGAATCTCGGGTTGTGAGTTGCTTTGGCTATCAAGCTAACCCGTCATTCAACGGGACGCCTTACGGCGCCCGTTAATTCGAACGTTAGTCCCATCACCCGCTCTATGCGCGCAGCCACTTATT
>NZ_JAGKSE010000054.1:0-1579 GCF_017939685.1 Acidovorax sp. JG5 | reverse complement strand
CTAGGAGTCTGGGCGGCAGAAACCCGCCTCGGGGGATGAAAGCTGGCACGAAGCCTGCTGTGTTCAAGAATGAGCACCAGCTACGTCGCCTACCACCCCGAACAACAGCAACTGCTGCCGCCAGCCCTGCAAGACTGGCTCCCGCAGGGCCACCTAGCCTATTTCATCAGCGACACCGTAGACAGCCTGGATCTGAGCGCCTTTCACGCACGCTACGCCAGCGGTGGCTCCCGCAACCAGCCCCTGCACCCGGCCATGATGGTCAAAGTTCTGGTCTACGCTTACGCCACAGGGTGCTTTAGCTCACGCAAGATCGCCCGCAGGTTGCATGAAGACATCGCCTTTCGGGTGCTGGCAGCGCACAACTTCCCCGCCCACCGCACAATCCGGGACTTTCGGGCCCAACACCTGGGTGAGTTCACCGAACTCTTCACCCAAGTCGTGCGCCTGGCCCGGGAGATGGGTCTGGTCAAACTAGGCACCATCGCTGTAGACGGCACCAAGATCAAAGCCAACGCCAGCCGCCACAAAGCCATGAGCTACGCGCGCATGCAAACCGCCGAGACTGAACTCAAAGCCCAGATAGCCGCATTGCTGCATAAGGCGGCCCACACCGATGAGGCCGAGAAGAACGAGCCCGAGCTGGACATCCCCGCAGAGCTAGAGCGCAGGCAAGCTCGGCTGGCCGCCATTGAAGCAGCCAAGGCCCGGCTGGAGGCACGCCAAGCCCAAGCCGATACACAGCGCGGCCGCAGCCACGGCGATGGGCGCAATCCCCGCGACAAAGACGGCAAGCCCAAAGCAGGCCGCCCCTACCAACGCGACTTCGGCATCCCCGAGTCCAAAGCCCAGGACAGCTTCACCGACCCCGACAGCCGCATCATGAAGCGCGCAGGTGGCGGCTTTGACTACAGCTACAACGCCCAGACCGCAGTGGACGAGACAGCCCACATCATTGTGGCCGCCGAGGTGGTGAACACCAGCGCAGATGTACAGCAACTGCCCATGGTGCTGGATGCGGTCCAGACCCACACGGGTGTACAGCCAGCACAAGTCCTGGCCGATGCCGGCTACCGCAGTGAAGCCGTAATGGCCAAGCTGGCCCAGGTCTATCCGGATACCGAACTGGTGATTGCATTGGGACGCGAAGGCAAGGCACGGGCTACGCCCAAAGACGCAAACCGCTACCCGTACACGGTGGCCATGGCGGCCAAGTTGCAAACCGAACAAGGCCAGAAGGACTACCGCAAGCGCAAGTGGATCGCCGAGCCGCCCAACGGCTGGATCAAGAACGTGCTGGGGTTCCGCCAGTTCAGCATGCGCGGTTTGGAGAAGGCAAAAGCCGAGTTCAAGCTCGTGTGCATGGCGCTGAACCTGCGCAGAATGGGGGCCATTCAGGTGGGGTGAGGCGGGAAATGCGAGGCAAAGTGCCGGCTGCGACTTCTGAGCGTGGTTGGGCTGCTTCAACCGCGCCATAGAGATCGGCTGCGGTGAGTGCGTTCACCACAGCCTACGTCGCTGCCAGCCGCTGGGAGGCGATTGGAGTTGGCTCAAAATGTTCTGCTGCCCAGACTCCTAG
>NZ_JAGKSE010000053.1:0-2656 GCF_017939685.1 Acidovorax sp. JG5 | reverse complement strand
CGTGCCATACTTGGCCTCATGCGGTTGAATTTCCTATCCGTGGATCAACGCGTCCATCGCTGCCTCCCGAGCATCGGTCACAAAACAGCTTTGACCAGCACAGCAAACAATGGATCCGCTTACTTACAACTGTAGTACTAAGTCGAGTGTAAACCAGGAACTGGCGCAACCCATTCTCCACGCCATCGCACGGTGTGCATACCGGTCAAGTATTGGCAAGCCCAATAGGGTTATTGGGCGAAACAATTTTGCTAAATACTGCGCGGCGAATAAGCTCTCCAACAACTTACTGGAACTAGATAGGAGACATTCATGCCTGATACTGCCCGGATCGACCGCCCCACCCCCGAAGAACTCCTGGCTCGCGCTACGGCGATGAAGCCCGCATTGAAGGAGCGAGCTCAGCGTTGCGAACAGTTGCGTCGCATACCAGGGGAAACCATTGCCGAGTTCGAAGCTGCAGGCTTCTTTCGCGTTCTGCAGCCAGTGGAATATGGCGGCTACGCACATGATCCCATCGTTATGCTACGTATGCTGACTGAGATCGCGTCGGCGTGCTCATCGAGCGCATGGGTGTTGGGCGTCTTAATGCTTCACAACTGGGAAGTCGCCTTGATGCCTCGTCAAGCCGGCATCGACGTGTGGGGCAAGGATTCCGGAGTTCGTATCTCGTCGTCGTACGCCCCCTTTGGCAAGTTAGAAAAGGTGGAAGGCGGAGTGAAGGTAAGCGGTCGCTGGCCCTATTCGTCTGGCTCCGACCACTGCACTTGGGCCTTCCTTGGGGGAATGGTACCAGCGTTCACCAACGGCGAGCCTCCGGGTATGGTTGCGGTACTGATCTCGCGCGACGATTACCGCGTCGAGGATAAGTGGCATGTGTCCGGCCTGGAGGGCACGGGCAGCAACGACATCGTGGTGGAAGGTGCCTTCGTTCCTGACCACCGCGTGCATGTGATCCAGAACGAGACCAAGCGCACCTATGACGACAGCCAGTATGACGAGGATACCTTCAAGTATCCATTCTTCTCAATTTTTGGCGCGGCGCTGGCCGCAACATCTCTTGGTATGGCCAAGGGGGCACTCGAAGAGTTTATCGCCCAGAATAAATCGCGTCTCAGTGCTTTTTCGGGGCAAGCCTATCGGGAAGACCCGTTGGTTCAATCGCGAGTCGCCCGCGCTTGGGCGCTGACTGATGCCGCTGAGCTCAAACGCGAGCGGGACTTCTCTGAAATGGCGGCTCGGATCGCAGCCCGTCAGCCGCTGCTCGATGCCGATCGCGTTCGCAACAAGTGGGATTCCGTGTGGACCGCGCATGCTGCAGATGAGGCGATCGATCTCATCTACAAAGTGGCAGGGGGCAACGCGTCCTACCTGACGAATCCCTTGCAGCGCTTCTACCGCGACATCAGCACTGCAGCCAACCACGTCTACCTGCAATTCGATCGCGGTGCTTCAAATTTTGGTTCATTCCTGTTGACAGGAAATATCAACGATCCACAACGTTGACTCGACCTCGTGTCGAGCGACGAAGGAAGTTGACTTCCCGAAACATCCTTTTTGGAAGGACGGAATATGACTGAAGAGCAAAATCGGGTGCGAGCTAGCGTCCTGGAATGCATGCGACGTCACGCTTCGACGGTGCACGTCATCGCTTTAATGGACGAGGACGATGGCTTTCTATCGACCACGGCCACGTCAGTGACGTTGACCACCATGGATCCTCCGACGATGCTGGTCTGCCTGAATGGCAATACCCGTGTGGGCGCGGCGATTAACCGTATCGAGACCTTCTCGATCAATACCTTGGCCGCCGATCAAGTCGCAGTTGCGGCGGCCTGTGCGGGAGGGCTGGATCACGGCAAGCGTTTGGCGGCCGCGGACTGGCGGTTTGATGAAGATGACATTCCCTATCTTGCGAGCGCGCAGAGCAGCCTGCGCTGCAAGATAGTCAACATCGTCGGGAGTGGAACCCACCATGTTGTATTCGGTGAGGTTGTATCTGCACGCTACCAGGCCGATGTCGCGCCGCTCATGTATCTGAATCGGGCCTACGGTCACTTCTTCCCCTCAGCCGCGCATGAGTTGTCGAACCACGTTATCGGCTGGTGAGGTATCCATGAGCACATCGCTGCCCAATATCCGAGGGGCGCATCGCTGCGGCAGGCTCGGACTGCTTTGAACACAAACCCTAACTCTTGATACGGAATCATTCTATGAAACTCTACGGCACCCCGGGTTCCTGCTCTCTCGCCCCCCATATCGCCCTGCACGAGGCGGGGCACAAGTTCGACTACGTGATGGCTGACCTTCGTACTCGCAAGCTCGCTGACGGGCGTGATATCAACAGCGTCAACTCCAAGGGTTACGTGCCCGTGTTGGAGCTTGATGACGGTCAGCGGCTGACCGAAGTGGCAGCGGTGTTGCAGTACATCGCAGATCTGGCCCCGGAAAAAATTCTAATCCCCTCCGCAGGCACTATGGCGCGCTATCGGGCCCAGGAATGGCTGGCTTTTATCAGCACCGAGTTGCACAAGGCCTTTGGACCACTGTTCAAGCCGGGTGCCAGCGAGCAGGACAAGCAGCAAGCAAAGGAGCGCGTGATGGCGCGGCTGAGCCTGTGCCCCATGTGCGGTGGGCAGATGCGCATCATTGCCTT
>NZ_JAGKSE010000052.1:0-3358 GCF_017939685.1 Acidovorax sp. JG5 | reverse complement strand
CGCGTGAAGGTGTCCTGGGCAAACTTCTGGTAGGCCGCCGTGCCCATGTACAGGCGGCGGCTCTTTGGGCACCTCCAAGCCTGCGCAGGCAGGCTTGGAGCCACGGCCCTCAGCTGCGCCAGTTTGACGCCCCATGGGCTGACGCGCGTTGTCGACCGTGGGGGCCTCAAGCCTTGTAGGTGGACAGCAGGATGCTGGTTTCGGTGTTCGCAATGCCGGGCGTGAGGCGGATGCGCCCCAGCGCTGCATCAAACGCCTCCAGACTCTCAGAGCGCACCTCCGCCACGATGTCCCAGCGCCCGTTGGTGGTATGCAAGGTGCCCACGGCAGGCTCGCCGCGCAGGGCATGAATGACCCCTGGTGCGGCATTGCCTTCGACGGCGATGCTCATCCACGCCCGGATGCGCTGGGGCTCGGACTCCGGGCGCAGCCGCACCGTGTACCCGGTGATGACGCCGCTGTCCTCCAGCTTGCGAAGGCGGTTCTGCACGGTGCCCCGGGCAATGCGCAGCTTTTGCGCGAGGACCGCCACCGGGGTGCGGGCATCGGCCCGCAGGATGCTCAGAATCTCGCGGTCGGTGTCATCGATTTTGAACATTTAGCCACCTCGATCAGACAAAACGCCAATTTATAGGACTATTTGAGCAGCTTGTGGGCTGTTCGTTGGCGCATGCCCTCCGGAAAATTCTCCCCAGCACACCACAACGCTGAACTGGAGACACCCCATGACCCGCCTGATCGACCTGCCCACCCTCGCCCAGTTGGTCCACGACATCAGCCCCGCCCGCTTCATGACCGAGTTGGCAGAGCACCTGCAAAGCGACTACCTGCGCTGGCCCGACTTTGACAAAACCGCCCGCGTGGCCAGCCACAGCGCACGCGGCGTGATCGAGCTGATGCCCGTGGCCGACAGCGCCTTCTACAGCTTCAAGTACGTTAACGGCCACCCGGGCAACCCCAGCAACCCAACGGGCGGCCTGCCCACGGTGATGGCCTTCGGGGTGCTGTCCGAGGTGGCCACGGGCTACCCGCTGCTGGTGTCCGAGCTGACGCTGACCACCGCGTTGCGCACGGCCGCCACCTCGGCCATGGCGGCGCGCGCCCTGGCCCGCCCCGGTGCGCGCCGCATGGCCCTCATCGGCAACGGCGCGCAAAGCGAATTCCAGGCCCTGGCGTTCCATGCGCTGCTGGGGGTGGACGAGCTGAGGGTGTTCGACATTGACCCCGCTGCCACCGCCAAGCTGCAGCGCAACCTGGCCACGGTGCCCGGCCTGCGCGTGGTGCCAGCAGCATCGGTTGCCGAGGCGGTGCGGGGTGCCGACATCGTCACCACCATCACCGCAGACAAGGCCAACGCCACCATCCTCACGCCCGACATGATCGAGCCCGGCATGCACCTGAACGCCGTGGGCGGCGACTGCCCCGGCAAGACCGAGCTGCACGCCGATGTGCTGCGCGCCGCCCGCATCTTTGTGGAATACGAGCCGCAAACCCGCATCGAAGGCGACATCCAGCAACTGCCCGCAGACCACCCGGTGACGGAGCTGTGGCGCGTGCTCAGCGGCCAGACGTCTGGCCGCCAGTCAGCGCAGGACGTGACGGTGTTCGACTCGGTGGGTTTTGCGCTGGAGGACTACTCGGCCCTGCGTTACGTGCACCAGCTGGCCACCGCCCGCCACCTGGGCACGGAGGTGGAGCTGGTGCCCACCGATGGCGACCCCAAGGACCTGTTTGGCCGCACCCATGGAGACCGCCAGCGCATCGCCCTGCGCCGCGTGGCGTGAATACCGACACAGCACCGCCATGACTGCGACGACATCCCCTGCCCTGCCCCACAGCCAGCGCCCACGCCCTTCCATGCAAGCCCCCGCCGCCGTGGTGATGGTGCGCCCGCACCACTTCCACCCCAACCCCGAGACCGCCGCAGACAACGCCTACCAGCGCAGCAGCGGCGCACCGCCCACCGAGCTGGCACGCCGCGCCCATGCCGAGGTGACCGAGGCCGCGGCCCGCATCGCCCAGGCGGGCGTGCGCGTGCACCTGTTTGACGACACCGGCGCACCGGGGCAGCCCGGCACACCCGACTCGGTGTTCCCCAACAATTGGTTTTCCACCCACGCCGGCGGTCATGTGGCGCTGTACCCCATGTACGCGCCCAGCCGCCGCCGCGAGCGGCGCCACGACATCATCGAGCAGCTCAAGGCCCAATACCGCGTGCAAGAGGTGGTGGACTACTCCGGCCTGGAGCAAGACGGCGTGTTCCTTGAAGGCACAGGCGCCATGGTGCTCGACCACATCGGCCGCGTGGCCTACACGGCCCAATCGCACCGGGCCAACCCGGTGGCGCTGGAGCGCTTTTGCACCCACTTCCAGTACGAGCCCATGGTGTTTGCCACGGCCGATGCGGCAGGCCAGCCCTGTTACCACACCAACGTGATGCTGTGCATTGGCACCGGCTTTGCGATGGGCGGCTTTCACATGGTCAGCGACGCAGCCCGGCGGCGCGAGGTGCAGGAGCGGCTGTGGGAGAGCGGCCACACCGTGATCGATCTGAGCCCCGAGCAGATCGCAGACTTTGCCGCCAACGCGCTGGAACTGCAGGGCACGGCGGGCCCGGTGCTCGCCCTGTCGGCGCGGGCGGCCGCCAGCCTCACGCCCGCACAGCGCAAGGCCATGGAACAGCACGCCACCCTGCTGCCCCTGGCCGTTCCCACCATCGAACTGGCAGGGGGCTCGGTGCGCTGCATGCTGGCAGGCATCCACCTGGCGCCACGGCAGGGCGTGCAGGCCACACAGCCGCCCGCTGCAGAGCTTCAAGCCATATTGGCACCTAGCGCTTGATAAGTAAGCGCTAGCAGCTATTATTTTAATAGCAAAATCACAAACCGGAAGACGGCGGCTGCGCCTGCAGTTGCGCATCGCACCCCACGCCGGGGGCAATCCACCGCCGCGCCAGGCGCGACAAGCCGCGCACCACCCAGGGGTGGCGCCAGCCGGTCACGCTGGCTGGGGCTGCCACCATGCAGCCCCCGTTGCAGGGCGCGCCCTCGACGGACTTGGGCGGCGCGGCGGGGTGCAACCACACCACTTGCCCCGAGGGGGGCGAAGGGTGAGGACCCGGCGCTTGCGGGGTATCCATGTCATTCACCATGTGGGGCCTGGGCCCACCGCTTTGGGACACGGCTCGGCACGCAGCGGCCAGCAGTGCGGGAAGTGGCGGCGGTGAAGGTGTGGGGGACATGGTGCAGGGCCGTCAGAGCGAAGGATGCACGCGCCCAGGGGAAGATGCAAAGCGGTCAACTGCCGTTTCTAGGTTTACTGTGGCTTCGCCAGCCCCAGCTTCTCGATCAGCGCCTTT
>NZ_JAGKSE010000051.1:0-3422 GCF_017939685.1 Acidovorax sp. JG5 | reverse complement strand
GGGCCCCTATCGATGTGTCCAGAATTATTGGACCATGACAGAAGGTCTCATTCGTTGCTATGGACCGAGCATGGCTTGCAATGCTGTAGTAATCCTCTTGGCGCAAGCAGTTCTCGTTGTCGTCATGTAACTCTGCAACGGCTCTTTGCAGCTCACCAAACGAAACCTCCTGCCACAGGCGAGATTCCGCTTGCGGCACATACAAAGTCCCTCTCACGGCAACCGGTTTGTGCGGTCCAGTGGTCAAGTGTTTCAGCACGTCCATCGCGTACCCGTGATGTGTGGGCACCACTTTCTTTTGCTCTCTCGCAAGCTTGCACAGTTCGCGATCCAATTGCGTCAGTGAGACCTCCTTGTTGACTCGCTTAAGCGTTGCCCGCACGTCCATCCACTCGGCCACATCACGGGCCTTCAACGCGAGCAGAGCAAGAAGTGCCTGCGGTTCAAATGGGGCGCCGCAACGACTTTCCGTCTTCTCAATGATCCCGTCGATCCGGGCTTTGCAATCGAACGTTGAATCGCTTGCTTCATCTTCTGCCAACAACTCACTCTTCGTTCCAACCTCACTCTTCGTTCCAACCTCAACCGGCCCCTTAAGCGCAGCATCGATATCCCACACATTCATTTCATCCATCCAAGACTCCTTTCAAGCAACGTAAATAGACGCGCACAAGCTCTGTCGCAGCACAAACCACTACGTCAAGCCCAAACACACTTCTTCTCAAGACCTCATCGATCTGCAAGCCGATTTCTGTGTCTGTAGCGCTTTAGCGTCCCCTGGCGGATATCTCTCTTTGGCACAACGGTTTGCGCTTCCAATGACTGCCGATATGGATATAAAACAGCACTGGGTCTGCTCGCTGCAATCTCCATGCTTGAAAAAATAAAAGGTGAAACTCCCGGAGCAGCACCATGCGGCACCACTCCGGGGCATCCCTTCTTCGTTCCCACCTTCGATTACCCACAGCAACGCCCCGTTGGTCACGGCATTTGTCTTTCTTAGATGTTCTCAGGAGGGGTGCTCCGGCAGGCCAGCACGCACGGGCCGGGTCCGGGGAAGCGGGCAAGAGCTGCCCAGGTTGGCCGCTGGCGGGCCGGTGAGGTCTCTGGAAGGGGCAGGCCTCAGTCCCAGGCCGGGGTGCCCAGACGGTCAGCTTCCCACCCGAGCAGGTTCCCGGCGTGGCTGGTGATGGTCAGAGGCAGCAGCTCTATCGGAATATCCCGGTCCAGCATGTCAGTGGCGGCAGTCAAAACGCAGTCTTGGTAGGTCATGGTGTGAGTTCTTTCAATGGGTGTCGAGGTAGTAGAGGAATCCGCCTGCAATGAGGGCGATCGTGAGGAAGTGAAGAGGAAAGGCATAGATCAGCAATCCCAAGGCGACCAGGCACAGCCAGCGTGAGCCGGATGCAACCAGTTGAAGAGCTAGGGTTGCGAGCAAGGCAATGACAAGAAGAGTGGCCATCAAGACTCCAGAAAGCAAAGCAGAGAAAAGCGCCGGACGCATGTGTCGCCGGGCAGTTGGTCAGACTGCTTGCTGTTCATCGCATCAAGGGCATCTCAAGGGCTTGACGCCCTAGACGGCGGTTGCCGCTCGCTTGCCGCGCCCCTTGTCGTCCTTGCCCGAACGTGAGCGCTCGTTGGTCGAGGCTTGGTCCCCTTCTGGACTGACAGGCACGCCCGCCGCTTCGATAAGGGCCTGCACTTGTCCCTTCCAGTCCGTGGTTTCGACGTGCTGGTAGGCATGCCGATGCTCCGGTATGGCTTGGATTGCGCCAAGATGCTTGAGCACCGCCATGACAAAGCCCGCCGTGTTCACCGAGGTGCCTTGGAACAGCGTGGCCAGAGCTGATGCAGAAAGCGCTTGCGCTTGCATGAGCAAGGGCTCTATCTGGTCATAGGCCACCCATGCGGGGCTGTGGTGCCCTTTGCCGGTGTTGTGGGTGACCCGCAGGTGCAGGCGCTTTTCTGAATCGGCGCCCAGTTCAAACGTCAGCGTTGAGCGCCCGGACAGCGAAGGGCATTGATCCGATTGAAGGACCTGCATGTCTTGCTTGTCGATATCTGTCATTCGTACTCCTTTGGTAATAGGTCCGAGGAAGATTCCTCATTTCAGATACGCGGTTTTTCTCAGTTTGGTTGGGCAAAAAAAATGCCACCCGAAGGTGGCTGGTTGAGGTGGGAGTCGGAAGTTTTGTGGATTCATAGGACGTGCATCTCCTTGGCGTATCGATCGCAAAGCGCCACCAATGCGTCGCAATTGCTCTTGGGGACAAACACCACGATGCCAAATCCGTCATCGCTGATGACAAATGTCAGTTCGTACCAGTGCGTGTGCTCCTCCAACACATCCCACGATGGCGTGAAGTCTTTCGCCTCAGGTGCCTGCCCGTTCCATCGGTTGTGCAGGATGGTGAAACCCAGTTGGTCCTCTACAGCATTGGTGGTATCACCCTCGTTCACCACAATGATGCGCAGCAAAGTCGAGAGGTCTGGAGAATCGACCGCTACCAGCTCATTGAGCCGTTTTTCCACCAATGCGCGCAGTTCCATATCGGCTGTTGGGCGTGCCAAATAACACAGGGAGGCATGGTCACGGTAAATTTTCATAGGCAGGCATCCTTATGATGAATAAAGGCGGACAAAGAAAAAGCGCCCAAGGATTTCTCCAGGGGCGCTCGGTGGTGGGGCTTTTAACAACTATTCTTTTTCTTTTGTATTCTTGATTTTGTCGACATGTCCACTGATCGTCACAGCCAGGTAACCCAAAGCACAGACAGTCCAGAAAATGGCTCTCAATGGGTCTTGGGTGAGCCCAATGAGGGCCAGAGCCGCCAATACACAAAAGATTGCCACTTGCATCTTCGTCATGCGCTCAACCGCTTTTTCGAATAGCTTTGTGTCGAGATCTATTTCGACCACTCGCTTAGGTTGCGTTGGCTGCGCTGCCAGGGGGAGACTATCGGGGGGCGGAGGCATGGCTGCAATCCTGGCTCGTTCGGCTTGGCGGGCAGCATCCAGTTCAGCCTGACGTTGCTGCTGGGCCGCAATACGTTGCCCCTCCTTCTCAATGGCAATTTCTTTGCGACGCGCGGCGAGTCGTTCGTTGATGTCCATGCTGGTTGCCCTCTTTACTCATCGCTGCTGAGATTGCGGACCAGTGCGTCCAGCGCCATTCCGCCCAGCACAGCCCCTGCAGCGCCTGCCACAGCCTTGCGCCCTACCCTCTTGGACTGATCTTCCGCTGCAATAACGTCATCGATGCAACGTGCAGCACGGGCAGCCCTATCGGCCTCAGGCACGCGGCGCTCAAACGTAACCATGAGCGTTTCCCGATCGGACACCAGCATGTGGCGTTGCATCACCTTGGTCATGAACACCATGCGTAAGCGCACGGCAAACCCATGTTGACCGCCGATGGCGAC
>NZ_JAGKSE010000050.1:0-4149 GCF_017939685.1 Acidovorax sp. JG5 | reverse complement strand
AAGATTACGACGGTTTCCTTTTAAACACCTTGAAAGGGGTGCCTATGAGGGCGAGACCAAGGCCGCCCGCAAAATTCTGGTGAGCTTCGAAATCACCGACAGCGACAACCGCCGCGACGATGGAAGCCCGCACATTGTGAGCAAGCGATTCACTGCCAGCCTTCACCCAAAGGCCGGGCTGCGCAAGTTTCTGGAGGCATGGCGGGGCCGCCCGTTCACCGCTGAAGAACTGAAAGCCTTCGACCTGAAAACCTTGCTGGGCATCCCCTGCCTACTGGGCATCGTGCACCAAGAAAAAGGCGACCGCGTGTATGCAAACCTGAGTAGCTGCATGAAGCTGCCCAAAGGCTTTGCCGCTGCGCCTGGTGCGGAGCCGCTGGTTTCCTTCGACCTTGACGCCCCCGACTGGCAAGCGTTTGCCGGGCTCAGTTCACGCCTGCAAGCGCAGATAGCCGAAAGCCCCGAGTTCGCCCGCAGCAACCCGCCCAAGGCCATTGCACTGACCGCCGCAGGGCAGACACCAGCAGCGCCAGCAGCAGCCCCCACCCCAGCGCCAGCCCCTACCGCACCGCCTGCTGGCGCTGCTGGCAGCGGTTTTGACGACATGGATGACGACATTCCGTTTTGATGAAGGGGAACACCATGCAACTGATTTTTGACATTGAAACCATCCCCAGCCAACACCCCGACGCCAAAGCGCAGGCCCGCGCCAGCATCAAGCCGCCCGGCACTTTGAAGAAACCGGAGAGCATCGCCGCCTGGTGGGCCACCGAAGCCGACGCCGCGACCGAAGAAGCCTACCGCCGCCAAAGCCTTGACGGTGGGCTGGCCGGTGAAATCGTGAGCATTGCCGCCGTCACTGGCGATGGCCGTGAGTGGGTGCACTGCCGCCCCCAGGGCGAAAGCGAAGCCGCGTTGCTGACCGCCTTCGGTGAACAGGTGAGCCGATGGATTGATGACGACGCCCGCGCCGTGGCTGATGGGTTCAACTACGCCCAAGACCCGTACCTGATTGCCCATAACGCCGCCTTCGACCTTGGGTTTTTGTGGAGGCGCTGCATCGTCAACAGCGTCCGCCTGCCGTTCAAGGTGCCCGCACCATCCGCCCACGCTGGCAAGGACTACGGCGACACGATGCTGACGTGGGCCGGGTATGGCAACCGGGTAAGCCTTGACGCCCTGTGCCGTGCGCTGGACATCCCCAGCCCCAAGGATGGGGGCATTGATGGCGCAGGGGTGTTTGATGCCTGGCAGGCTGGCCGGTGTGAGGAAATCGCCGCCTACAACCTGCGCGATGCCGTGGCGACTGCCGAGGTGTGGCACCGACTGAACGGGGGTGGCACATGGCAGGACTGAGCCGCAACAAAGGCAAGGCCGGTGAACGTGAGCTGGCCCGCCTGCTGGCAGACCTGACCGGCCACGATGTGCGCCGCAGGGTGCGCCAGCATGACGGCGACGACGACCTGGTGGGCGTGCCCGGCTGGTCAATCGAGGCCAAGCGCTACAAGGCCGCGCCGCCCGCCCTGGTGGCGCAGTGGTGGGGGCAGGCCGTGGAGCAAAGCCGCCTCACCAATGCGCTACCCGTACTGTTCTACCGGGCAGACCGGGCAGACTGGCGCGTGGTGTGGCCTGCTGGCTTGCACCAATCCCCCAGGCCGCAGCCCTTGCCGCCCGGCTTTGATGACACCCTGACCGGCGACCCCTTGACCTGGTGGCGCATGGTGCGTGGCCTTGCCCCAAGCTGAGGAGCAGCGCCAGTCCCCAGCCATTGCCGCACCTTGCGCGCTGGGGGCTTACTACTTAACCCCCTTGGGCAATGGTGCGAAACAGTCCGTGAGTGCGCCAGCATGACCCGCACGGGGCAGAGCGCCGGGAGAACCTTTGACGGGGGGGGTGCCCCCCGGTGCATAGGTTCTCCCTGCACTCCCACGATGCGGGTAATTCGTGCCCCGACCCCGCCCTAGTCAGTAGATTTTTTAGAATGGTTAACAGTGAGTGATAACCATTCTCAATTAAGCAATGCGCAGCATATGACAAAACCACCTTCACAGAACGCCATTGGCCGTGCGTTGGGCTTGTCCTCCCCCGCCATGACCAAGATGAAAAAGCAGGGCTGCCCCATGACTTCGATTGAAGCCGTGCGCGCCTGGCGTGAAAAGCACTTGAACATCGCCATGCGCAAGCCAGAGCCGCGCCGCACCACCGCAGCCACACGCGACCACCTGGCACATGCACAAGCCTGTATGCGTGGCGCTGCCGCGCTGCTGGTGGCTGGCCTGCCGCTTGATGTGTTCGCCCCAACACTACGGGCCGCGCTGCGCAACGTGCCGCCCGAACTGCGCGATGCCGTGGGGCTTGACCTTGAGGTCATGAAAACCTTGCTTGCCCCCGTCCTGGCGCTGATACCGGAGGAGGGAAAAGACACGGGCGAAAAGATGACCGACGATGATGCGCAGGACGCGGGGCAATTCCTGTACTCCGTCGCCTGTGGCGAAATCATCTTTGTTCCAGACGGTGGGCCGTCATGAGCGAAGCGACACGGGCCGCAGGTGAGCCGCCCGGCTGACATGGCCCTGAGCCCAACACCCAGCCCCCGCCTGTGGGGCTTTTTTGTTGCTGGTGCTGGGTGGTTTTGCCGAAATCGCTTACATCCGCCCTTACATCGAACAGAAAACAAAAAAGCCCGCTACCGCATTGATAGCAGGCTTTCCTTATCTAGCTTGGTAGGGCGTGTTGGACTTGAACCAACGACCAAAGGATTATGAGTAATCTGTCAAGAAAAACATTTCCTTTTAACATCAACAGGTTATGGAATCAGCGCAGGCTCTAGGCTACATCCAGGCTACAGAAGCGCTCAATAATTCTCTGCGCTACCCAGGAAAAAAGTCTCGGATGTCGGCAAACCTGGAGTCCGGCACCTTCGCCAAGACCGCAAGGTAGGCTGATTTTGCGCCGTCGAAACTGACCATTCCCATTCCTTCTTCGTACGCACGTTCAGGCTCACACCAATACGCGGTCGTATCGAAAGACACATGAGCTCGACAGGCATAGGGACGAATTGCGTAGACCGAACATGCGTTCTCGACAAGGAAGGGGCACGCAACGCCCGCGAAGCGGGTTGGATCATGATGGATGTGGTGATCTACGCGGTTAATGCGTTTTTTGCTGAATTGCGCCAAACGCTCGGCTTCCATGGAAGAGATGGTCACATTCATCCGGCAACAGGCAGAGCAACCTTTTCCGCATGCAATAAAAGGTTTTGCCGCCTCCCCGAGTTCTTCAACCAGGCGATACAGCTTGCCAAGCTTTGACTTCGCGGACGAATTCTCGCGAAGGACTTCCTCCCCAATGAGGTCTTCACGCTTGGCTAAATCTTGAGGAATGGACGCGATAAAAGAGGAGGCGCGGGCTTTGGATGCAGCCACCGCATCCCTGAAACGCTGTTGATCGGCAGCAATCATTACGATGAACCCCGTTAAAGGCGACAATTTAATAGCAACTTCTTGGCAACCTGCGTGGCCATCAAAGGGCGCGCCCAAGTCATTGAAGTGCGCCGGAGCGCTGCCCCAAGTCACCTGTCGGGCCATGCCAACAGGTGCGCCTTTTCGTCAATGGCCAAGACGAAGAATAAGTGGTAGGCCGTGTAGGACTTGAACCTACGACCAAAGGATTCAGGTTGGCGTGGGTTTCCCCACTCCCTGGACTATCTCATCACCCGCGTCACGATGTTTCCATCGCACGTAAGGGTGCCGGGCGCTCGTGGGGTGCTTATCGGATTGGCTCCTCACACCCTAGTCTCTGCACCTTCCCGCCTACCGATCTTTCGACCTGCCTTCGGCGGGCTTGGCTCAGGATTGCCGTGATACTTCATACGAAGCCGACGGTTTCCCTGAATTCACCCAGTTTTCCGCTGGCGCTCTCACGCCAGGGTCACCATTTTGATGAGTCCTCTGCTCTAACCAACTGAGCTAACGGCCCACATGCTTATTATCGCAGCAGATTGCACTGCTGCCGTGGTGGAGTGGTCACATACCGAGCAATCATGCCGACTCGATGGTTTCCGAGAGGCGGAAACCCGCATGACTGCTTGCTTTTTTAGTCGCATCATCGTAAGCGCACGGCAAACCCATGTTGACCGCAGATGGCTAC
>NZ_JAGKSE010000005.1:0-196676 GCF_017939685.1 Acidovorax sp. JG5 | reverse complement strand
CCATTGGGTGTGTCGGCCGCGAAGCCGATGTGGAAGTACTGCTTGAGCACCAGCTGGTCGCCGTCGAGCGAGCTGTTGAACTCGGGGAACTTCTTGAGCGCGGCCACAGCAGCCTTGATCATGAAGGCGAGCATGGTGACCTTGACGCCGCTCTTTTCGTTCTCTTTGTTGAACTGCACGCGAAAGGCTTCGAGGTCGGTGATGTCCGCGTCGTCGTGGTTGGTGACGTGCGGGATGACGACCCAGTTGCGGTGCAGGTTGGCGCCGCTGATCTTCTTGATGCGCGAGAGGTCCTTGCGCTCCACCGGGCCGAACTTGGTGAAATCGACCTTGGGCCAGGGCAGCAGATCAAGTCCCACGCCGGAGCCGCCACCACTTGCAGGCGCCTTGGCCGCCTGGGCCTTGGTCTGCACGGCGCCTGCCATCACCTGCTTGGTGAAGGCGGCCACGTCGTCCTGGGTGATACGGCCCTTGGGGCCGGTGCCCTTGACCTCGTCGATGGGCACACCCAGTTCGCGGGCGAACTTGCGCACCGAAGGCGATGCATGGGGCAGGCCTGCCGTGGGCGTGCCGGGCTGGTGAGCGGGAACGGCCACCGAGACTGTGGCAGCGGCAGGCACAGCTACCGCTGCAACTGCGGCAACTGCGGCAACTGCGGCAACTGCGGCAACTGCGGGGGCAGCCACGGGGGCTGCCGCTGCCGCTGCCACAGGAGCAGGTGCTGCCGCTGCGGTGGCGCCTTCCAGCACGGCCACCAGATCGCCGATGTTGACGGTGTCGCCGATCTTGACCTTGAGTTCCTTGAGCACGCCAGCGGCGGGAGAAGGGATCTCCATGGAGGCCTTGTCGGACTCGACGGTGAACAGCGACTGCTCACCCTTGATGGTGTCGCCAACCTTGACCAGCATCTCGATGACGGCCACGTCCTTGAAATCGCCAATGTCGGGCACGCGCACTTCCAACGGGCCGGTGGGCGCTGCCGCCGCCACAGGAGCGGCGCTGGGAGCCGGCGTTGTTGCTACTGTTTGAGTAGCTGCTTGCGCTTGCTGCGATTGGGCTGGAGCCGTATTTGACTCAGAAACAGCCCCCACAACGTCGAGCGTCAGCACCACCGAGCCTTGCTTGACCTTGTCGCCGACCTGCACGCGCAGCTCTTTGACGACGCCCGCGTGGCTCGAAGGAATCTCCATCGATGCCTTATCGGACTCCACCGTGATCAGCGATTGCTCGGCCTTGACGGTGTCGCCGGGCTTGACCAGCAACTCGATCACGCCGACTTCGTCGAAGTCACCGATGTCCGGAACTTGGATTTCTACCAATGCCATTGTTGTCTCCGGTTCGGTTATGCGTACAGCGGGTTGATCTTGTCAGCATTGATGCGGTACTTGGCAATCGCCTCGGCCACCTTGGTGGCGGGCAGCACGCCGTCTTCGCTCAGCGCCTTGAGGGCGGCCACGACGATGTAGTGGCGGTTCACCTCGAAGTGCTCGCGCAGCTTGCTGCGGAAGTCGCTGCGGCCAAAGCCGTCGGTGCCCAGCACCTTGTAGTTGCGGCCCTTGGGGATGAAGGGGCGGATCTGCTCGGCATAGGCCTTCATGTAGTCGGTGGATGCGACCACGGGGCCGGTGCTGGTGCCCAGCTGTTGCGCCACAAACGGCACACGCGGCGTCTCCAGCGGGTGCAGCAGGTTCCAGCGGTCGGCGTCCTGGCCTTCGCGGGTGAGTTCGTTGAAGCTGGGGCAGCTCCATACATCGGCCTGCACGCCCCAGTCGGCCGCCAGCAGCGTTTGTGCGGCCAGCGATTCGCGCAGGATGGTGCCCGAGCCCAGCAGCTGCACGCGGGTGCCGCCCTCGGCACCGGGCTTGCACAGGTACATGCCCTTGATGATCTGCTCTTCCGTGCCCACCGTGAGGCCAGGCATGGGGTAGTTCTCGTTGAGCAGCGTGATGTAGTAGAAGACGTTCTCCTGCTGCTCGACCATGCGCTTCATGCCCCGGTGCATGATCACGGCCACTTCGTGGGCGAAGGTGGGGTCGTAAGTCACGCAGTTGGGGATGGTGTTGGCCAGGATGTGGCTGTGACCATCTTCGTGCTGCAGGCCTTCGCCGTTGAGTGTGGTGCGCCCTGAGGTGCCGCCCAGCAGAAAACCGCGCGCCTGCATGTCGCCGGCGGCCCAGGCCAGGTCGCCAATGCGCTGGAAGCCGAACATCGAGTAGTACACGTAGAACGGCACCATGATGCGGTTGTTGGTGCTGTAGCTGGTGGCTGCAGCGATCCAGCTGGCCATGCCGCCGGCTTCGTTGATGCCCTCTTGCAGGATCTGGCCGGCCTTGTCTTCGCGGTAATACATGACCTGATCGCGGTCGACCGGGGTGTACAGCTGGCCCTTGGGGTTGTAGATGCCGATCTGGCGGAACAGCCCTTCCATGCCGAAGGTGCGGGCCTCGTCCACCAGGATGGGTACCACGCGTGGGCCCAAGGCCTGGTCGCGCAGCAGCTGCGTGATAAAGCGCACATAGGCCTGCGTGGTGCTGATCTCGCGGCCCTCGGCCGTGGGGTCGAGGATGGCCTTGAAGGTTTCGAGAGCGGGCACGGTGAAGTGCTCGTCGGCCTTCACGCGGCGGTGCGGCAAGTAGCCGCCCAGCGCCTTGCGGCGCTCGTGCAGGTACTTGATTTCGGGCGTGTCGTCGGCCGGCTTGTAATACGGAAGCTTGTGCAGCTCGCTGTCCGGGATCGGGATGTTGAACCGGTCGCGGATGTACTTGATGTCTTCGTCGCTGAGCTTCTTGGTCTGGTGCACGGTGTTCTTGCCTTCACCGGCCTTGCCCATGCCATAGCCCTTGACGGTCTTGACCAGCAGCACGGTGGGCTGGCCCTTGTGCTCGTTGGCGGCGTGGAAGGCGGCGTAGACCTTGGTGGGCTCGTGGCCGCCGCGGCGCAGTTCGAACACCTCCTCGTCGGTCATGTGCTCGACGAGCTGCAGCGTCTCGGGGTACTTGCCAAAGAAATTCTTGCGCACAAAGGCACCGTCGTTGGCCTTCATGGCCTGGTAGTCGCCGTCGAGCGTTTCCATCATGAGCTGACGCAACTTGCCCGTCTTGTCGCGGGCCAGCAGCGCATCCCAGCCGGCACCCCACAGCAGCTTGATGACGTTCCAGCCGCTGCCACGGAACTCGCCTTCGAGCTCCTGCACGATCTTGCCGTTGCCGCGCACCGGGCCGTCCAGGCGCTGCAGATTGCAGTTGACCACGAACACCAGGTTGTCGAGGCTCTCACGCGCCGCCAGGCCGATGGCGCCCAGCGATTCGGGCTCGTCCATTTCGCCGTCGCCGCAGAACACCCAGACCTTGCGGTTTTCAGTGTTGGCAATGCCACGGGCATGCAGGTACTTCAAGAAACGCGCCTGATAAATGGCCATCAGCGGGCCCAGTCCCATCGACACGGTAGGGAACTGCCAGAACTCGGGCATCAGCTTGGGGTGCGGGTAGCTGGACAGGCCCTTGCCGTCCACTTCCTGACGGAAGCTGTCGAGCTGCTCTTCGGTCAGGCGGCCTTCAAGATACGCACGCGCATAGATGCCGGGCGAGCTGTGGCCCTGGATGTAGAGCAGGTCGCCGCCGTGGTTCTCGCTTTCGGCGTGCCAGAAATGGTTGAAACCCGCACCAAACATGCTGGCCACGGATGCGAACGAGCCGATGTGCCCGCCCAGGTCGCCGCCGTCGGCAGGGTCCAGGCGGTTGGCGCGCACCACCATGGCCATGGCGTTCCAGCGCATGTAGGCGCGCAGGCGCTTTTCGATGGCGATGTTGCCGGCGCAGCGGGCTTCCTGCTCGGGCTCGATGGTGTTCACATACCCCGTGTTGCCCGAAAACGGCATGTCGATGCTGTTCTGGCGGGCGTGCTCCAGCAATTGCTCGATCAGAAAGTGGGCGCGCTCGGCACCCTCTTTGTCGATGACTGCGGACAGTGCGTCCATCCATTCGCGGGTTTCTTGCTGATCGGTGTCGATCGCGGGCGCGGCGCCGTTTCCGGCCAGAGGGGCGGGCTGAGCTGACATGCTTGTCTCCTGTGTATAGGTGTGCAATTTAGTACGTTGTCACTAGTTTCGCATATTTTTTTTATCATTTCAAATAGTGCTTTGTCGTTTCATATAATGATATTTTGCTGCAAACGCACATCCAGCCGGCAGCCCATAAACCGCTCCAGCCTCCTCTACACTTGCCGCATGGACAACACCCCCGCCACTGCCCAGCCCGCGCCGGCCGCTCCCATGGCCGCCCTCGCGCGCAAGTGGCGCACCTGGTGGCGCAGCCTGTCGCCCGCGCGGCAGGACCGATTTGCCGCGCTGGCGCCCTTGGCCGCCGTGCTGCTGTTCATGGCGGCCATCGTGTCAGCCTTCTGGTATCTGCGAGCCGAGGAAGTCGAGCGCGAACACGAAGCCCTCAAACGCGATGTGGAATACGCCCAGCAACGCGTGCGCCTGCGTCTGCTGGAACGCCAGGAGCAACTGATGCGCATCGCACGGGACCTGTCCAACCAGGAACTGGATCGCGCCGAGTTTGTCGGCCGGGCCGAATCCCTGATCAGCCAATACCCCGAGCTGCAGGCCATCACCTGGATCGATGAAAAGCGGCGCATCCGCGCCAGCCATGCCGCCCCCACGTTGGGCAGCAGCGAGTTGCGCGTGGCCGGCGAAGTGCTGACCCCCGGCGACACCGCAGACGCCTACGAGCTGGCACACGACCTGCTGCAACCCGTGTATTCGCAACCCATTGCCACGCAGGGCGACCCCACACCGCTGCTGCAATTGCAGGTGCCGCTGAACCAGCAGGGCAAATTCAGTGGCGTTGTGCTGGGGGAATACTCCACCGACAGCCTGCTGCGCTATGGCACGCCCACCGAGGTGCTGGCACGCTATGCCGTCACGCTGCTCGATGGCAAGAACCAGGTACTGGCAGGCACGCCCCTGGCCCGCCGCAACCCCAGCACCCAACTGCTGCCATGGAGCCCGAGCGCCAACGAGTACGAAGTGCCCGTCTCGCCGGTGGGCAACGGCCTGGTGCTGCGTGCGCAGGCCTACCGCACTTCGCTGGGCGTGGTGGGCAACGGCCTGTTCTGGCTGGTGGGCACGCTCAGCGCCATGACGGCCTGGATGCTGATTGCCACCTGGCGACACACCCGCCGCCGGATGCAGGCCCAGCAGGCGCTGGTGGCGGAAACCAACTTCCGCCGGGCCATGGAAAACTCCGTGCTCACCGGCATGCGCGCCCTGGACCTGCAAGGGCGCATCACCTATGTGAATGCAGCGTTCTGCCAGATGACGGGGTGGAGCGAGACCGAGCTGGTGGGCCTGACAGCTCCCTTCCCCTACTGGCCCGAATCCGACTACGAGGCGCTGTATGCCAAGCTGCGCGACGAGCTCAGTGGCAAAACCCTGGGGGGCGGGTTTCATGTGCGCGTGCGGCGCAAGAACGGCACGCAGTTTGATGCACGCCTGTATGTGTCGCCGCTGATCGACGCCCATGGCCAGCAAACAGGCTGGATGACGTCGATGACCGACATCACCGAGCCCAACCGCATCCGCGAGCAGCTGTCTGCATCCTACGAGCGCTTCACCATCGTGCTGGAGTCGCTGGACGCCTCGGTCTCGGTAGCGCCGCTGGGCAGCCAGGAATTGCTGTTTGCCAACAAGCTCTACCGCCAGTGGTTTGGCTCGCAAACCGTCGGCCACCTGCAGCTGGTGGCGCAGGCGGGCGTGGTGCCGGCGGCGGTCAGCAGCCCTGCAGGCATGGACGATGAGGACGGCCTGATGGGCCTGCCCACCGACTCGCTGACCAGCGCACGGACGGAAAACACCGAAATTTACCTGCCCGACCTGGGTAAATGGCTCGAAGTACGTTCACGCTACCTCAACTGGGTGGACGGGCGACTGGCCCAGATGGTGATTGCCACCGACATCACGCCGCGCCGCCTTGCCGAGGAGCAGGCAGCCCGGCAGGCCGAGCGAGCCCAGTCGGTCAGCCGCCTGATCACCATGGGCGAGATGGCGTCGAGCGTGGCGCACGAACTCAACCAGCCGCTCACCGCCATCAACAACTACTGCAGCGGCATGGTTTCGCGCATCCAGAGCGGCCAGCTGACCGAAGAAGCGCTGCTGACGGCCCTGCAAAAAACAGCCCACCAGGCGCAGCGCGCAGGGCAGATCATCCAGCGCATCCGGGCCTTCGTGAAAAAGAGCGAACCCAATCGCGCACTGGCCGATGTGCATTCGATAGTGAGCGAGGCGGTCGAGCTGGCCGACATCGAGCTGCGCCGCCACAACGTGCGCCTGACCCACTACATCGCCGCGCGACTGCCGCCCGTGATGGCAGACACCATCCTGATCGAACAGGTGCTCGTCAACCTCATGAAGAACGGTGCCGAGGCCATCCAGATGGCCAGCCGCCCCACGTCCGGGCGCAGCGTGGAGCTGCGCGTCGTGCCCAAGCAGATCGAAGACCGCGACGTGGTGGAGTTTTCCGTGCAGGACACAGGCAAGGGATTGGCGCCCGAGGTGCTCGAACACCTGTTCGAAGCCTTCTTTTCCACCAAGGAAGAAGGCATGGGCATGGGACTGAACCTGTGCCGCAGCATCGTCGAGTCGCACCACGGCCGAATGCAGGCACAGAACCTCTACAATGGTTCCGAGGTCACAGGCTGCCGGTTTTCCTTCTGGCTTCCGCTTGCCAAGCCTGTGGATGCCACTACAAATTCTGTAGCAAACGCACAACCCCCAAGGACAATTGCATGAGTTTGATTCCGAACAAAGGCACCGTTTACGTGGTGGATGACGACGAGGCGGTTCGCGACTCCCTGCAGTGGCTGCTGGAGGGCAAGGACTACCGGGTACGCTGCTTTGATTCGGCCGAAACCTTTCTCTCGCGCTACGACCCGCGCGAGGTGGCCTGCCTGATCGTGGACATCCGCATGGGCGGCATGACCGGGCTGGAGCTGCAGGACCGCCTGATCGAGCGCAAATCGCCCCTGCCCATCGTGTTCATCACCGGCCACGGCGATGTACCCATGGCCGTGAACACCATGAAGAAAGGCGCGCTCGATTTCATCCAGAAGCCTTTCGACGAAGAAGAATTGGTGGGCCTGGTCGAGCGCATGCTGGACCACGCCCGCGAGGCCTTTGCCGGCTACCAGCAAGCCGCCAGCCGCGATGCCCTGCTGTCCAAGCTCACGGGCCGCGAAGCCCAGGTGCTCGAACGCATCGTCGCCGGCCGTCTGAACAAGCAGATTGCCGACGACCTGGGCATCAGCATCAAGACCGTGGAGGCGCACCGCGCCAACATCATGGAAAAGCTCAACGCCAACACCGTGGCCGACCTGCTCAAGATTGCCTTGGGCCAGAACGCCGCCAAAGCCTGATTACTCACTTTTTAATAGCTTGCAGCGCTTATAGACAAAGCGCTACAAGCCATTTTTGCTTGTATTTTCTGACATGACCGCACAACCCATCGACGGCAACGCCCTGTCCCGCCAACTGCGCTCTGAAGTCGCAGAGCGCGCCCTCTCTCTCAAGGCCCGTGGCGTCACGCCCGGTCTTGCCGTCGTCTTGGTGGGCGACAACCCCGCCTCCCAGGTCTACGTGCGCAACAAGGTCAAGGCCTGCCATGATGCTGGCCTGCACTCGGTGCTGGAGCAATACCCGGCCGACCTGAGCGAGGCCGAGTTGCTGGCACGCGTCGATGCCCTCAACAACGACCCGGCCATTCACGGCATCCTGGTGCAGTTGCCATTACCGAAGCACATTGACGCGCAAAAGGTGATCGAAGCCATCTCGCCCGCCAAGGACGTGGACGGTTTTCACATCGCCAGCGCCGGAGCGCTGATGACCGGCATGCCCGGCTTCTGGCCCTGCACGCCATATGGCTGCATGAAAATGCTGGAATCGATCGGCTATGACCTCAAAGGCAAGCACGCCGTGGTCATTGGCCGCAGCAACATCGTCGGTAAGCCCATGGCGCTGATGCTGCTGGCAAAAAATGCCACCGTCACCATTTGCCACAGCGCCACGAGCGACCTCAAGGCACAAACCCTGCAGGCCGATGTAATCGTCGCCGCCGTGGGCAAGCGCAACGTGCTCACGGCTGACATGGTCAAGCCCGGCGCCGTGGTGATCGACGTGGGCATGAACCGCAATGACGAAGGCAAGCTCTGCGGCGATGTGGATTTCGGCGGTGTGAAGGAAGTGGCCGGCTGGATCACCCCTGTACCCGGAGGGGTGGGCCCCATGACCATTACCATGCTGCTGGTCAACACCCTGGAAGCCGCCGAGCGCGCTGCAGGCGCCTGAAGCCCGCCGCCGTTTCCCGAGGCCTCGCCACTTGAACCCGCGCCACGAGGCGCCATCTAGAACCGCATGAGCAACGCCCTCCTCGACTTCACCGATCTTCCCCTGTTTGACCGGATCACGCCCGCCGACGTCGCCCCCGCGATGGACGCGTTGCTGGACAAGGCCAACGCGGCCCTCGAAACGGTCACGGCCGCCGATTTTCCGGCCCGCTGGGATGCCATTGCGAAGGTGCTGGACGTCGCCACGGAACATCTGGGCACCGCCTGGGGGGCCGTCAGCCATCTGAACAGCGTGGCCGACACACCGGAGCTGCGGGCCGCCTACAACGCGGCATTGCCCCGGGTCACCGAATTCTGGACCCGCCTCGGCGCCGATGAGCGCCTGTATGCCAAGTACAAGGCCATCGACCCTGCCACGCTGATCCCTGAGCAGCGCCAGGCCCACAAGAATGCCGTGCGCAATTTTGTGCTCAGCGGCGCCGAACTCACCGGGGCTGCGAAAGAGCGTTTTGCGCAGATCCAGGAACGGCAGGCCGAGCTGAGCCAGAAGTTCAGCGAAAACGCGCTCGATGCCACCGACGCCTTTGCCTACTACGCCACGGCAGAAGAGCTCGATGGCGTGCCCGCCGACGTGCAGCAAACGGCACTGGCGGCGGCCCAGGCCGAAGGCAAGAGCGGCTACAAGCTCACGCTCAAGATGCCCTGCTATCTGCCGGTGATGCAGTTTGCCACCCGCAGCGCGCTGCGCGAAACGATGTACCGCGCCTACGTGACGCGCGCCTCCGACCAGGCTGAAGGCGATGCCCGGCGCTTCGACAACTCGGCGCTCATCCGTGAAATCCTGGCGCTGCGCCGCGAGGAGGCACGCCTTCTTGGTTACGACAATTTCGGCCAGGTGTCGGTGGTGCCCAAGATGGCCCAATCGCCCGACGAGGTAGTGACCTTTCTGCGCGACCTGGCGCGCCGCGCCCGCCCCTACGCCGAAAAGGACGTGGCCGATCTGCGCGACTTTGCGGCCAGCGAGTTGGGCCTGCACGATCCACAGGCCTGGGACTGGCCCTATCTTGCCGAGAGGCTCAAAGAGGCGCGCTACGCCTTCAGCGAGCAGGAAGTCAAAAAATATTTCACGGCCCCCAAAGTGTTGGCGGGTCTTTTCAAAATCATCGAGACGCTGTTCGAGGTCAGCATCCGCCGCGACAGCGCACCCGTGTGGAACCCTGCCGTCGAGTTCTATCGCATCGAGCGCAACGGCCCCAACGGCACGGAACTGGTAGGCCAGTTCTATCTCGACCAGCCCGCCCGCACCGGCAAACGCGGCGGCGCCTGGATGGACGATGCGCGCACCCGCTGGCTGCGCCCCGACACCGGCGTGCTGCAGACCCCCGTGGCACATCTGGTGTGCAATTTTGCCGACGGTGTGGATGGCAAGCCACCGCTGCTCACCCATGACGACGTGATCACGCTGTTTCACGAATTCGGCCACGGCTTGCACCATATGCTGACGCAAGTGAACGAACGCGATGTATCAGGCATCAGCGGCGTGGAGTGGGATGCCGTCGAGTTGCCCAGCCAGTTCATGGAAAACTTCTGCTGGGAATGGAATGTGCTGCGCAACATGACTGCCCATGTCGATACCGGCGCGCCACTGCCGCGCGAACTGTTCGACAAGATGACCGCCGCGAAAAACTTCCAGAGCGGCATGGGCACGTTGCGCCAGATCGAATTTGCCCTGTTCGACATGCTGCTGCACACCGACCACGACCCGGCCCAGGACTTCATGCCCTTGCTGGCCGAGGTGCGCAGCGAGGTGTCGGTGCTGCCCCCGCCCTCGTTCAGCCGCACGGCCCACACCTTCAGCCATATTTTTGCCGGCGGCTATGCGGCCGGCTACTACAGCTACAAATGGGCGGAAGTGCTCAGCGCCGATGCCTATGCGGCCTTCGAAGAAACCGCCGGCAGCGACGGCCTGCCCAGCACCGAAACGGGCCGCCGCTACCGGCAAGCCATCCTGGAAGCGGGCGGCAGTCGCCCCGCCATGGAGTCCTTCAAGGCATTTCGCGGCCGCGAGCCCACGCTGGATGCGCTGCTGCGCCACCAGGGCATGGCCACTTAAAAGCAATGCTGCCAGCGCCTTTCTTTCGCGTGTTTTAGGTAATTTTTGGGCTCTAGCCCTTTAAATACAAGCGCTGGCAGCTATGATTTTTGATAGTCTACAGCCCAAAGGAAACCGCATGTTTAGCCTTCGCACCGCTTCCGCCCTTGCCGCCACCTGCGCCGCAGCCACCTTGCTGGCCACCGCCGCGCAGGCCCAGCAGGTGTATCGCATCGTCGGCCCCGATGGCAAGGTGACTTTCTCCGACCGCGCGCCCGCCGCGGGCGCCGAAAGTGCCACCCTCAGCGGCGGCCCGCGTAGCGCCAGCGGTCCGGAGGCCCTGCCCTACCAACTGCGCCAGGTGACCACGCGCTTTCCCGTGACGCTGTACACCAGCACCGACTGCGCGCCCTGCAACAGCGCACGCAACCTGCTCGCCAACCGTGGCATTCCGTTCACCGAACGCACCGTGACCAGCAACGACGACATCGACGCTCTCAAGCGCCTGAGCGGCGAGACCAGCCTGCCCTTTGGCACGATCGGCGCACAGCAGCTGCGCGGCTTCTCCGACGTCGAGTGGACCCAGTACCTGAACGCAGCCGGCTACCCGCAGCAATCGCAGCTACCGCCCAACTACCAGGCACCTGCCCCCACCCCCCTGGTGGCCGTCAAGCAGGCAACGCCTGCACCAGCTGCCACCTCGGCCCCAGCGCCACGGCCGGTTACTCCACCCGTCAACAACGGCCCCACGCCCAGCAATCCGGCAGGGATCCGCTTTTGATGGCCCGCGCACGTTCAAAACTGGTCGCGCCACGTTCTCCTTCGCTCCCAGCGATCACTGGCTGAATTTCAGCAGGCCAGGATCTTCACGCCCTGCGCCGTGCCCAGCAGGCAGATGTTGGCTTTCTGGTGTGCAAACACGCCCACCGTCACCACGCCCGGCCACTGGTTGACTTCGGTCTCGAAAGCCAGCGGGTCAGTGATGGTCAGACCTCGCACATCCAGGATGTGCTGGCCGTTGTCGGTCACCAGCGGCTGCCCATCCTTCATGCGCAGGCTTGCCACGCCGCCCAGCGCGGCAAACCGCCGCGCAATGTGCTGCGCCGCCATGGGAATCACCTCGACCGGCAATGGAAAGCGGCCCAATGCCGGCACCAGCTTGGACGCATCGACGATGCAGACAAAGCGGCTGGCCAGGGCTGCCACAATCTTTTCGCGCGTCAGCGCAGCGCCGCCGCCCTTGACCATGTAGCCCTGTTCATCGATTTCATCCGCACCATCGATGTACACCGCCAGCGACTCCACCTCGTTGGCATCGAACACCGGTATTCCCAGTGCCTTGAGTCGCTCTGTGCTGGCCACCGAACTAGACACGGCGCCCCTGATCTGATCCTTCATACCAGCCAGGGCGTCGATGAACTTGTTGACTGTGGAGCCCGTGCCAACCCCCACAATGCTGCCTGGCACCACATATTGCAGCGCTGCCTGGCCTACCATGGCCTTGAGTTCGTCTTGGGTCAAAGGATGTGAAGTCGTCATGGGAGAGAATCAAAAGGTAATCCTCGAATTATCTTCCCATGTCATTGATCCCCTACGCCCTCACCCGCCCCTTTCTTTTTGGCATGGACGCTGAAGCCGCCCACGAACTCACCATGGGCATGCTTGCGCGGGGCCAGCACACCCCCATGCAGTGGGCCTGGTGCAACGAAACCGTAGACGACCCCATCGAGCTGGCCGGGCTGACCTTTCCTAATCGCGTGGGTCTGGCCGCAGGCCTGGACAAAAACGCCCGCTGCATCGACGCCCTGGGCGCCATGGGCTTCGGGTTTGTGGAAGTGGGCACGGTCACACCCAAGGGACAGCCGGGCAACCCCAAGCCTCGTATGTTCCGCCTGCCCGAGGCGCGGGCCCTGATCAACCGGCTGGGCTTCAACAACGATGGCCTGGATGCGTTCATTCACTACGTGCAGCAGGCCCGCTTTCGCACGCAGAAACGCAAGCACCCCATGTTGCTCGGCCTGAACATCGGCAAGAACGCCAGCACGCCGATTGAAAACGCCACCAGCGATTACCTCACCTGCCTGGAGGGGGTGTACCCGCACGCCGATTACGTCACGGTCAATATCAGTTCGCCGAACACGCAGAACCTGCGCGCACTGCAAAGCGACGCAGCACTCGATGCCCTGCTGGGCGCCATTGCCGAACGCCGAGAAACACTGGCCGCGCAACACCCCCAGAAGGACGGCAAAGGCGCCACCAAGGCGCGCCGCGTGCCCATCTTCGTCAAGATTGCCCCGGACCTTGACGAGGCGCAGGTGTCGGTGATCGCCGCCACGCTGCAACGCCATGGCATGGATGGCGTGATTGCCACCAACACCACCATCAGCCGGGAAGCCGTCAAGGGAATGCCCCATGCCAATGAACTGGGAGGGCTTAGCGGCGCACCCGTGCTGGAGGCCAGCAACCAGGTGATCCGCCAACTGCGCGCCGCGCTGGGAAGCCGTTTTCCCATCATCGGCGTGGGCGGCATCCTGAGCGCCGAAGACGCCCTGGGCAAAATCCGCGCAGGGGCGGACGTGGTGCAGATTTACACCGGCCTGATTTATGAAGGCCCCGCACTCGTTGCAAAGGCAGCGCGCGCCATCAAGGCGATGGGCTGACCGTCTGATTCATGGGCGACATACGAGGCCTTGCGCTGCCCCGTATGTATGGAGGGCAACCTCGCCCTATCGCCCTATCGCCCTATCGCCGCAGGCCCATCACCAGCGGCAGCGCAACCCCTGCCCACCGGATCAGCCGGCGTGGGCCTGCCGCAATGGCCACGCCGGCCAGGGCGGCCACTGTTGCGGCAGGGTGCTGACGGGCAAAGGCAACAGCGCGCGCCAGAAACGGGGCATCGGCATCCTCTGTCCCCGCAACGGCAGCCAAAGCCTGGGACTGCAACCGGGCGGCGCGGCGAGCGCGCAAACGCTCGCGCTGCACGGCAATGCGGTCCAGCACCTTTTGCTGCGCGGCCGTTGCATGCACGGGCAAAGCCTGTTCGGAAGAGTTCACAAGCGCTCCTTGATATCACGCCAGTCTTGCGACAACTCACGCCGGGTGAGGGCAAAGCCATTGCCCGTGCTGCGCACCACCGCGACCAGCCTGAAAATGGCAGCGCACCAAGCCACCAGCCAGGTGCCGGCCACCACCCAGGCGACCAGTCCACGGTGCGGAGTGTCCCAGAACTGCACCAGCACGGCCAGCGACAACAACACCAAGGTCACCACGGTGAGCCCGGTGACAGCAATCAACAGCACCAGCAAATGCTGCAAACGCTGCTTTTGCTCCAGCCATTCCAGGCGCGCCAATTCCAGCCGGTCTTCAGCAGCAATGGCTCCTTCGATGACATTCGCCCGCCAGCGCGCCGCGAATGCCTCCAGCCCAAGCAGGGAGAGCCAGTTCATAGGAGCCGTCCCTGCGTGAGCGGGATGGACGGCAGTCGATCAGCGCCGCGCAAGCAAAAAGCCCACCAAAGCGCCCACGGCCAACGCCGCGCCGGCAACGCGCCAGGGCTCGTCGTGGGCGTAACGGTCGGCCGCCAGGGCGGCGTCCTTGGCCTGGCGTGCAGCCTCTTGTGCGGCGCGCACGGTCGACTCGCGCACCGAGTGCAAGCCGTCGTCCAGACGCTGGCGCAGCACCTTGATCTCGGGGAAAGTATCCAGATCCCTGCTGGCCAGCAAGCCGCGCAGATCAGAAACCAGTTTTTCGAGTTCGCCCTGGGTGGTTGTGGTGTCAGAAGCAGTCATAGAGGCCTTTCGTTGCAATAAAGGAGCAGCACCTGCAGCACAGACGCTGCAAGCGCTTGTGGATCATCTTAGCGACATGCCCAGAAACCGTCACGCCGCATGGTCGGTAAACGTTACCAAAAGACCGGGATTTGACGCATGTCAAACCATATGGAGCACATGGCCGGCAATGGCCAGTGCGCTGGTGAGGCCCGGAGATTCGATGCCAAAAAGATTTACCAAGCCCGGCACGCCATGGTCGCGCGGCCCCTGGATAAGAAAGTCTGCAGCGGGTGCGTCGGCGCCATGGATCTTGGGGCGGATGCCGGCATAGCCCGGCGCCAGCGCACCGTCGCGCAAGCCGGGCCAGTATTTGCGCACTTCACCGTAAAAAACGTCCCCCCGCGCCGCATCGACCAGCAGGTCATCGGCCGAGTCCACCCATTGCACGTCGGGCCCGAACTTGGCTTGCCCACCCAGATCCAGCGTCAGATGAACCCCCAGGCCTGCGGCCTCGGGCACCGGGTAGATCAGGTGGCTGAAAGGCGCCTTGCCGGTCAGCGTGAAATAGCTGCCCTTGGCGAAGTAGGCGGCCGGAATATGGCGAGTGTCGAGCCCAGAGAACTGCCGTGCCAGGGATGGCGCATGCAACCCAGCGGCATTGACCACGGTGCTGGCTTGCAGGCGCGTACCATCTTTCGCTTCCAAAAATATAGCATTCTGCGCGCACTCCGCATGGGCCAAAGGCGAATTCAACGCCACCAGCCCACCCGCATGTTCCAGATCACCCTGCAGTGCGAGCATGAGCGCATGGCTGTCCACGATCCCCGTGCTGGGTGAAAACAGGGCCGCCACACATTCAAGTGCGGGCTCCAATGCCCGGGCTGCGTCGCGGTCCAGCCACTGCAGGTCCAGAACACCGTTCGCAATGGCGCGCGCCTGAATCGACCGAAGGCCTGCCAATTGCGCGGGTGACGTCGCCACCAGAAGCTTGCCGCAACGGCGGTGCGGCACGCCGTGCTCGGCGCAATAGGCATACAGCAGATCACGGCCGTGAACGCACAGGCGCGCCTTGAGCGAACCGGTGGGGTAATACAGCCCAGCGTGAATGACCTCGCTGTTGCGTGAACTGGTGCCCGTGCCGATGGCGTCTGCGGCCTCCAGCACCATCACCTCGCGCCCCTGCAGCGCCAGCGCACGGGCCACGGCAAGGCCCACCACGCCCGCACCCACCACTACGCAATCAACTTGGTCCGTCATTTTTGTCGTCCTGTGCTCTGAAATTAGAGCTGCCAACTTTAATGGCTAGCGCAACGTGCTAATGCGCGGTGACCACGCAGGGGGAGGGTTTCGCCTAACAAAAATAATTGCGATTCCACTTGATGTGAGTCATTTTGTTTGACCATGACCTGCCGCTTAATGGAACGCATATCAACCGAGGATCTGTTTTATGAATTTCACTCGTCGCCAATGGATGGGCGTGGGCGCAGCAGGCATGTTGGGCGCTGTCGCCGCCGGAATGAAGCTGACCCCGATAGCGCAGGCCTTGGCCGCCACCGAGATGGACGCGGCCGCGCAGTTGGCCGCGCTGAAATCCTTCAGCGGCAAGGTGCCGCATGCCACCCACTACGGCCCGCTGATTGCTACGGTGGAGAAAGGCCGCATCGTCAAGATCGAGGCCCAGGCCAGCGACAAGATGCCCACCCCCATGCTGACCGAGGGCGTTCTGGACCGCACTTACGACAAGACCCGCGTCGCCGGCCCCATGGTGCGCAAGTCGTATCTGGAGTGGGAGCAAAACGGCCGCAAGGGCAGCAACAAGCCTGAGTTGCGCGGCAAGGACGAGTGGGTGCAGGTGAGCTGGGACACGGCCTTGGGCCTGACCGCCAAGGCCATCCTGGACACCATTGAAAAACATGGCAACGAAGGCTGTTTCTCCAGCTCTTACGGCGGCTGGTCGCACGCGGGTATTTTCCGCCCCAACGTGCTGCAGGGACGTTTTTTCAACCTGCTGGGCGGCTCGTCCATGACCACGGGCGACTACTCGACCGGTGCCGGTCAGATCATCATGCCGATGGTGATCGGCGACATGGAGGTGTATTCGGGCCAGACCGCGTGGGAACAACTGCGCGACAACACCGAACTGGTCGTGTTTGTGGGCTGCGACCCCGACAAGAACAACCGCATCGAATACACGGTGCCCGACCACGAGATGTACGGCGGCTGGGATGCCATCAAGAAGGCTGGCTGCAAGTTCATGTCCATCAACCCGCAGGTGACCACCACCGACGAAAAGATGGGCTCGGAGTGGGTGCGCATCATCCCCAACACCGACACCGCGCTGTTTTTGGCCATGGGTTATCACCTGCTCAGCCAGAACAAGCACAACCAGGCCTTCATCGACAAGTACACGGTCGGCTTTGACAAATACCGCGCCTACCTGGAAGGCAAGGACGGCACGCCGCCCAAGACACCCGAGTGGGCCGCGAAAATCACTGGCATTCCAGCGGCCAAGATTCGCTCCATGGCCGAGTTGATGGCGTCCAAGCGCACGCAGCTGTGCGGCTCGTGGGCCATTCAGCGCGCGCACCATGGCGAGATGCCTTACTGGGCCATCGTCAACTTTGCCTGCATCCTGGGCAACATCGGCCTGCCCGGACAAGGCGTGGGCTTTTCCTGGCACTACGGCGGCGGCGGCATGCCCCAGTCGGGCGGCACTGCGCCCACGGGCTTGTCGCAAGGGCGCAATCCGGTCAAGAAGATTTGCCCGGCTTCGCGCATCAGCGAGATGCTGCTCAACCCTGGCAAAGAGTTCACCTACAACGGCAGCAAGTACACCTTCCCCAAGGTCAAGCTGATCTACAACGCCGGCAACAACGCCTATTCGCACCAGCAGGACCTGAATGAACTGGCCCGTGCCATCAAGGACGTGGACACCATCATTTGCCAGGAACCTTGGTGGAACGGCTCCGCGCGCTGGGCCGACATCGTGCTGGCGGCCACCACCACGGTGGAGCGCAACGACATCACCTCAGCCGGCACCTACAGCATCGACAAGGTGTACGCGATGAAGCAGATCATCGCGCCGCAGTTTGATGCGCTGGACGACTTTGAAATCTTCCGCCGCCTTGCTGTGTTGTGCGGCGTTGAATACGCCTTCACCGAGGGCAAGACGCAATTGGACTACGTCAAGGCGGCCTACGAAGCCAGCAGCGCCGCCAAAGACACGCCCTTTGACAAGTTCTGGGCCGAGGGCATGGCGCGCATTCCGGTGCCCAAGGAGGCGCACAAGTGGGTGCGCCACGGCGACTTCCGCACCGACCCGGTGAAAAACCCGCTGCACACCACCAGCGGCAAGATCGAGATGTATTCGTCCATCATCGACAAGATGAACATCCCCGACATGCCGCCCATGCCCACGTGGCAAGAACCCGGCGAGTACCTGGGCAACGCGCGCAAGGGCCAGGTGCATGTGGTCAGCCCGCACCCGTACTGGCGCCTGCATTCGCAGTTGAACAACTCCGAGCGGCTGCGCAAGCGCTACACGGTCCAGACGCGCGAGCCGCTGACCATCAGTGTGGAAGATGCAAAAACCCACGGCATCCGCAACGGCGACCTGGTCGAGCTCTACAACGAGCGCGGCGCAGTGGTGGTGGGCGCACGGGTGTCCGACAAGATCATGCCCGGCGTGGTCAGCCTGTACGAGGGCGCCTGGCCGCAGCTTGACAGCAAGGGCCGCTGCAACAATGGCCTGGTGAACTTCCTGACCTCCAGCCGGCGCGCCAGCGGGTTGACGCAGGCCACCACGGCCAACACCTGCATTGCTTCGATACGCAAATGCACGGATGCTGACCCTGGCGGCACCAAGGCCTTCGATCCGCCCAAGATCGTCAAGAGCGACGTCAAATTTGACGAGAAGTTCTTCGGCATCGAGCGGGCTACCGCTCTGCGCGAAAAGGCCACCGCCTCGCTGTCACCGGCCGAGAAGATCTTCTACCAGCGCTGCACCGTGTGCCACGGCCCGCGCGATCCGGGCCAGTTCACCGAGAAGCAATGGCAAGGCATCACGCCCAGCATGTTCCAGCGCGCAGGCCTGACCGCTGACGAACAGAAGATCGTGCTCGACTTCCTGCTGGAAAACGCCAAGCACTAAGCCCGGCGCAGCCCTCTGATCAGCCCCGCGCAAGCGGGGTTTTTCTTTGGTGCGCCCGGTTTGGGTACACAAAGAAAAAGGGCCCAACATTTCTGCTGAGCCCTTGATTTCATTCAAAATTGGTGGGTGATACATGGATCGAACATGTGACCCCTGCCGTGTGAAGGCAGTGCTCTACCGCTGAGCTAATCACCCGTCGCGCGCCTTAAGAAGGGCTAGCGAGGCTGTCAGCAGACCTGGTGGGTGATACATGGATCGAACATGTGACCCCTGCCGTGTGAAGGCAGTGCTCTACCGCTGAGCTAATCACCCGTGTCGCTGTGACAGCCTTAGATTATGGCACAGCTTTTCAGACCGCCTGAGCGGATCGCCAAATTGTTTTTCCGCCGCTGGCCTTGTCGATCTGTGTCAGCACCTCTTCGTGGGCTGCGGCTTCCTGCTCGCTGGCCTGCAACACGGTCAAAGCCAAGCTGCGCAGGTCGATCTGGACGAAGTTGGCACCACCGGCACTTTCCTGCGCATCGTCAATGATCAGCAGCGCATCCTGGCCCCGCGTGAGGTTGATGTACACGTCCGCCAGCAGCTCGGCATCCAGCAAGGCGCCGTGCAGCGTGCGTCCCGAGTTGTCCACGCCCAAACGGTCGCACAAGGCGTCGAGCGAGTTGCGCTTGCCGGGATAAAGTTCCTTGGCCATGGCCAGGGTGTCGGTGATGCTGTCCACAAAGCTGCGGAACGCGGGGCGCCCCACAAGCTCCAGTTCCTTGTTCAGGAAGCTCACGTCAAACGCCGCGTTGTGGATGATGATCTCGGCCCCCTGCAGGTAGTCCAGCAGTTCATCTGCCACGGCAGCAAACTTGGGCTTGTCCTTGAGGAACTCATTGCTGATGCCGTGCACCCTGAGCGCATCCTCGTGGCTGTCGCGCCCGGGGTTCAGGTAGAAATGCTTGTTGTTGCCCGTGAGCTTGCGCGCCACCAGCTCCACGCAACCGATTTCGATGATGCGGTCGCCGCCCTCGGCGGACAGACCCGTGGTTTCCGTGTCGAGAACAATTTGCCGTGACATCAGGCCTCCCGTGGTGCGCGCGCTGCGCGGCGCAGGGCATTCATGCAGTGCTGGGCAAAAACACTGCGCATTTCAGTGGTTTTCCTTGGCATGGTTGATGGAGTATTTGGGGATCTCCACCACCAGGTCTTTCTGCGCAAGGATGGCCTGGCACGACAGGCGCGACTGGGGCTCCAGCCCCCAGGCGCGATCGAGCAGGTCTTCTTCTTCTTCCTCGGCCGCGTTGAGCGATTCCATGCCCGCGCGCACGATGACGTGGCAGGTGGTGCATGCGCAGCTCATGTCGCAGGCATGCTCGATGTTGATGTGGTTCTCCAGCAGCGCTTCGCAGATGGAGGTGCCCGCAGGCGCGGTGATCTCGGCGCCGGCGGGGCAATATTCAGGGTGGGGCAGTATCTTGATGACGGGCATGGCGTCGCTTTGGTGGTCAGGGCTTGCACAACCGATGCTGCATCCCTGAGGGATATATCGCCGGAATCAGCGAGTGCGCGTCTGCGTTGCTGCAAGCCATGAAGGGTTAAAGGGTTTGTACGTTCTTGCCGGCCAGAGCCTGCCGGATACCGCGATTCATGCGCTGCGCGGCAAAGGCCTCGGTGCCCTTGGCCAGGGCCTGGGTGGCCGCCTCGATGACGGCGGCATCGTCGGCATCACGTTGTTGGCTCAAGGCAGCCATCAAGGCATCGATGTCGGCACGTTCAGCCGGTGACAACACGTCGCCATCGGCGTCCAGGGCGCTCTGGGTGGCGATCAGCATGCGATCGGCATCCACGCGCGCCTCGACCACGGCCCGTGCGCGCATGTCCTGCGCAGCCGTGGCAAAGCCGTCCTGCAGCATGCGGGCGATCTGCTCGTCCGACAGGCCATAAGAGGGCTTCACGTCGATATGGGCCTCCACGCCGCTGCCCTGCTCTTTCGCATTCACGCTCAGCAGGCCATCGGCATCGACCGTGAAAGTCACCCGGATGCGGGCCGCGCCGGCCGCCATGGGCGGAATGCCACGCAGCTCAAAGCGCGCCAGGCTGCGGCAGTCCTGCACCAGGTCGCGTTCGCCTTGCACCACATGGATGGCCAGTGCGGTCTGGCCGTCCTTGTAGGTGGTGAAGTCCTGCGCCTTGGCGGTAGGAATGGTTTCGTTGCGGGCAACGATGCGCTCGACCAGACCACCCATGGTCTCGATGCCCAGCGACAGGGGAATCACGTCAAGCAACAGCAAATCGCCCGACGTGCTGTTGCCCGCCAGCTGGTTGGCCTGGATGGCAGCGCCCAGGGCCACCACCTCATCGGGGTTGAGATTGGTCAGGGGCTCCTTGCCAAAAAACTCGGCCACCGCACGCTGCACCTGGGGCATGCGGGTGGAGCCACCCACCATGACCACACCTTGAACGTCGTCGCGCGCAAGCTTCGCATCACGCAACACGCGGCGCACAGCGGTCATGGACCGCGCGGTCAACTCGGCGGTAGCGGCTTCAAAATCGGATTTTTTGACATCAAATCGCACGCTAACGCCCGCCAGATCAGCGGTAAAAGCTACCATTTCAGTAGCAGTCAAAGCCTCTTTGCAGGCTCTGGCCGCCATGCGGATGGCGGCCTTGTCAGTGGGTGTATCGGCGGACAAACCCTGTTGCGAAAGCACCCAGTTGGCAAGCGCTGCGTCATAGTCGTCGCCGCCCAGGGCGGAATCGCCGCCCGTGGCAATCACCTCGAAAACGCCTTGCGTCAGCCGCAGCACCGAGATGTCGAAGGTGCCTCCGCCGAGGTCGTAAACGGCATAAACGCCTTCGCTGGCGTTGTCCAGGCCGTAGGCAATGGCGGCGGCGGTGGGCTCATTGATCAGCCGTAGCAGGTGAATGCCGGCCAGCTTGGCTGCGTCCTTGATGGCCTGGCGCTGCGCGTCATCAAAATAGGCCGGCACCGTGATCACCGCGCCGTACAGGTCGTCGTTGAAGGTGTCTTCGGCCCGGTAACGCAGCGTGGCCAAAATCTCGGCGCTGATTTCGACCGGCGACTTGATGCCACCTGCCGTCACCAGACTCACCATGCCCCCCGCGCCGGCGTCGGTGCTTTGGACGAATTCGTAGGGCAGCTGCTCTGCCTGCGCCACGTCCTGCAGGCCACGGCCCATGAAGCGCTTGGCCGAGGCGATGGTGTTGCGCGCATCGCTGGACTGCGCCGCCACCGCGTCGTAGCCAATCTGCCGCCCGCCCTGCTCCAGGTAGCGCACCACCGAGGGCAGCAGCACACGCCCATCGCCATCGGGCAGGCACTCGGCCACGCCATTGCGCACAGCCGCCACCAGCGAATGTGTCGTGCCCAAATCAATGCCAACCGCAATGCGCCGCTGGTGCGGATCCGGGGACTGCCCGGGCTCGGAAATCTGCAAAAGCGCCATGAAAATCTTGTGTTCTACGTGATGAGGCACTGCCCTGCGGAAGATGCCTCGAAAAAGGGGGATGGTGCCGCTATTGTCCCAGTTGATCCCGCCGGCGCTCGATATCGTCGGCAAATCGCGCAATGAACATGAGGGCTCTGACCTGTTTCGCCGCAGCGGCGTAATCGCGCTGCTGGTCGATCAGTTGCCCGCAAAGTGCCAATGCCTGGCTTTTGGCCTGCTGCACCCCATCGTCCAGCACGTCCAGCTCGGCGGCTGACTGTGCATCGTCGAGTGACTCGCGCCACTCCATCTGCTGCATCAAAAATTCTGTCGGCATGGCCGTGTTGTCTTCGGCCTGGATGGGCGCGCCATGCAGCTCGCACAGGTAGGCGGCACGGCGCATCGGGTCTTTCAGGCGCTGGTAGGCCTCGTTGATGCGCACCGACCATTGCATGGCCACCCGCTGGGCGGCAGCGCCCTGGGCTGCGAACTTGTCGGGATGCGCTTCGCGCTGCAGTTCTTTCCAGCGCGCATCCAGTGCCGCCCTGTCCTGGGCGAAGCGTTGCGGCACGCCAAACAGCTCAAAATCGTCAGATTGCAGATTCATGCCCATACCAGGTCACACCAAATCAATAAAAAACCGCCAGCACGCAGCGCGATGGCGGTTTGGCGGCAATGCAGCAGACAGCATCAAACGCGGAAGCTCTCTCCACAGCCGCAACGGTCGCGTTCATTGGGATTGTTGAACTTGAAGCCTTCGTTGAGGCCTTCGCGCACAAAATCGAGCTCGGTGCCGTCAATGTAGGCCAAGCTCTTTGGATCGATCAGCACCTTGACGCCGTGGTTTTCAAACACGATGTCTTCGGGCTCGGAGTCGTCCACGTATTCGAGCTTGTAAGCCAGGCCCGAGCACCCGGTGGTCTTGACCCCCAGGCGCACGCCCAGCCCCTTGCCCCGGCGCGCCAGGTAACGGGTGACATGCCGGGCAGCAGCTTCAGTCAGCGAGATGGCCATGGTCAGGCTGCGGCCACCGCGCTGTGGTGCTTGGCCTTGTAGTCGTTCACCGCCGCCTTGATGGCGTCTTCGGCCAAGATGGAGCAGTGGATCTTGACGGGCGGCAGGGCCAGCTCTTCGGCAATTTCGCTGTTTTTCAGGGCTGCAGCTTCGTCCAGCGTCTTGCCCTTGACCCACTCGGTGACCAGCGACGACGAGGCGATGGCCGAGCCGCAGCCGTAGGTCTTGAAGCGTGCGTCTTCGATCACGCCGGTCTCGGGGTTCACCTTGATCTGCAGCTTCATCACGTCGCCGCAGGCGGGCGCACCCACCATGCCGGTGCCCACCGAATCGTCACCCTTGTCGAACGAACCCACGTTGCGGGGGTTTTCATAGTGGTCAACCACTTTGTCTGAGTAAGCCATGATGTGTACCTCTTCAATGCTTCCAAAATCTTCGGAAATTCAGTGCGCAGCCCACTGAATGGTGCTGATGTCGATGCCGTCCTTGTACATCTCCCACAGCGGGCTCAGCTCGCGCAGGCGGGCCACGTTCTCGCGGATGGTGCCAATGGCGTAATCGATCTCTTCTTCGGTCGTGAAACGGCCGATGGTCATGCGCAGGCTGCTGTGGGCCAGCTCGTCGCTGCGGCCCAGGGCGCGCAGCACGTAGCTGGGTTCCAGGCTGGCGGACGTGCAAGCCGAGCCCGACGAAACCGCCAGGCCCTTGATCCCCATGATGAGCGATTCGCCTTCGACGAAGTTGAAACTCATGTTCAGGTTCTGCGGCACGCGGCGCTCCAGGCTGCCGTTGATGAACACCTGTTCGATGTCCTTCAAGCCGTCGAGCAGGCGCTGCTGCAGCGCCTTGGCCTTGGCATTGCTCTCGGCCATTTCTTCCTTGGCAATGCGAAAAGCCTCGCCCATGCCCACGATCTGGTGCGTGGGCAGCGTGCCCGAACGCATGCCGCGCTCATGGCCACCGCCATGCATCTGCGCTTCCAGGCGCACGCGGGGCTTGCGGCGCACAAACAAGGCACCCACACCCTTGGGGCCGTAGGTCTTGTGGGCCGTCATGCTCATCAGGTCGATCGGCAGCAGGTTCATGTCGATCTCGACCCGGCCCGTGGCCTGGGCGGCATCCACATGCAGCAAGATGCCCTTTTCGCGGCACAGCGCGCCGATGGCGGGGATGTCCTGGATCACGCCGATTTCGTTGTTCACGAACAGGATGCTGATCAAGATGGTGTCGGGGCGAATGGCAGCCTTCAGGGCGTCCATGTTCACCAGACCGTCTTCCTGCACATCCAGATAGGTCACCTCAAAGCCCTGGCGCTCCAGCTCGCGCATGGTGTCCAGCACCGCCTTGTGCTCGGTCTTGAGGGTGATGAGGTGCTTGCCCTTGCCCTGGTAGAAATGGGCAGCGCCCTTCAAGGCCAGGTTGATGGATTCGGTGGCACCGCTGGTCCAGACGATTTCGCGGGGGTCGGCACCAATCAGATCGGCCACCTGCACGCGCGCCTTCTCCACGGCCTCTTCTGCTTCCCAGCCCCAGGCGTGGCTGCGGGAAGCGGGGTTGCCGAAATGCTCGCGCAGCCACGGAATCATGGCATCCACGACGCGTGGATCAACCGGCGTAGTGGCGCCGTAATCGAGATAAATGGGGAAATGCGGGGTCATGTCCATAGCTGGCTCAGTAAAGGGTTCTGGCTGGCAATAAAAAGCAAGCAATCAAAAAATCATTCAGGGCGCGGCTGGCCCCGGAACCGAAACGGGTGGCGAGCGGTTCAGGACTTGGCGAACACATTGCCCAGCGCAAACACCGAGTTCGGTGCATTCACACGGATGGGCTTGACCACGGGAGTGGTCGAAATCGCGCGCCGCGCAACGGGTTTGTCCTCAATCTGGACGCCCTTGGCCAATTGCTCGTCCACCAGTTTCTGCAGCGTGACGGAGTCCAGAAACTCCACCATGCGCTGGTTGAGCGAAGCCCACAGCTCGTGCGTCATGCAACGGCCCGCCTCACCCAGGCAGTTTTCCTTGCCACCGCACTGCGTGGCATCAATGGGCTCGTCCACCGAAACAATGATGTCGGCCACCGTGATGTCGGCCGCCTTGCGGGCCAGGGTGTAACCACCGCCAGGACCACGGGTTGACTCCACCAGCTCATGCCGGCGCAGCTTGCCAAAGAGCTGCTCCAGATAAGACAGCGAAATTTGTTGCCGTTGGCTGATGGCCGCCAGCGTGACGGGGCCGTTGTTCTGGCGCAGGGCCAGATCAATCATGGCGGTGACCGCAAAACGGCCTTTGGTTGTGAGACGCATCGCAAGCTCCTTGTCTAGGCTTGTTCGTTGTAAAAACTGCCGGCTTCCCGCAAATGCGCAGTGCCGGCACCGTCTCCGCCCTTACCCCGCCAAGCCTTCTGGTACGGGGCCCTTCATCGTCGGGCTCTTTTCTTGAGTATTTTGTGCAAGTATACCACAAATCCCAATTGAATTAGTCGGGTTAAAAAACCAACAGGTCACAATTCCAGCGGCCAAGTTCGATTAACCACACAACAAGCGTATTCAGAGTGCTACCGAATCGCTGCCGTGCGCTCCAAAAGCCTGGTCCTTGAGCCGCGTCAATTGGTCGCGCACGCGCGCTGCCTGCTCAAACTCCAGGTTGCGCGCGTGCTCCAGCATGAGTTTTTCGAGCCGCTTGATCTCGCGCGCCACGTCTTTCTCCGACATGTCCTCCACCTTGGCACGCTGTAGGGCCTCCTGCTCCAGCCGCTCGGCATCCTTTCCGGCCTTCTCGCTGTACACACCGTCAATCAGGTCTCGTACCCGCTTGACAATACTGCGCGGCGTGATTCCGTTGGCCTCGTTGTGTGCGATCTGCTTGATGCGCCGGCGTTCCGTCTCGCCTATGGCTTTTTTCATGGAGTCGGTGATGCGGTCGGCGTACAGGATGGCGTGGCCGTTCAGGTTGCGCGCCGCGCGGCCAATGGTCTGAATCAGGCTGCGCTCAGCCCGCAGAAAACCTTCCTTGTCGGCATCCAGAATCGCCACCAGCGACACCTCCGGGATATCCAGCCCCTCGCGCAACAGGTTGATACCCACCAGCACATCAAAAGCCCCCAGCCGCAGGTCGCGGATGATCTCCACCCGCTCGACCGTGTCCACATCGCTGTGCAGGTAGCGCACCTTCACGCCGTTGTCCGTGAGGTAGTCGGTAAGCTGCTCGGCCATGCGCTTGGTCAGCGTCGTAATGAGCACGCGCTCGTGCTTTTCTGCGCAAATGCGTATTTCCTGCAGCACATCGTCCACCTGGTGGGTGGCCGGGCGCACCTCCACCACCGGGTCCACCAGTCCCGTGGGGCGCACCACCTGGTCCACGATCTGGCCTGAGTGCGTCTTTTCGTAGTCGGCCGGCGTGGCCGATACAAAGATCACCTGCCGCATGCGCTGCTCAAATTCCTCAAACTTCAGCGGCCGGTTGTCCAGCGCCGAAGGCAGGCGAAACCCATATTCCACCAGCGTGGTCTTGCGCGAGCGGTCGCCGCTGTACATGGCGTTGAGCTGGCCAATCATCTGGTGGCTCTCGTCCAGGAACATGATCGCGTTCTTGGGCATGTAGTCGGTCAGCGTGCTGGGCGGGTCGCCCGGCGCGGCGCCCGACAGGTGGCGCGTGTAATTTTCGATACCCTTGCAGTGCCCTACCTCGCTGAGCATTTCCAGGTCAAACCGCGTGCGCTGCTCCAGGCGCTGGGCCTCCACCAGCTTGCCCATGCCCACCAGTTCCTTGAGCCGGTCGGCCAGCTCCAGCTTGATGGTCTCCACCGCCGCCAGCACCTTGTCGCGCGGTGTCACATAGTGGCTGCTGGGGTACACGGTAAAGCGTGGAATTTTCTGCTTGACGCGGCCCGTGAGCGGGTCGAACAGCTGCAGGCTCTCGATCTCGTCGTCAAACAGCTCAATGCGGATGGCCAGCTCGGAATGCTCGGCCGGGAACACATCGATGGTGTCGCCCCGCACCCGAAACTTGCCGCGCGAAAAATCCGCCTCGTTGCGCTGGTACTGCATGCGGATCAACTGGGCGATCACGTCGCGCTGGCCCAGCTTGTCGCCGGTGCGCAGCGTCATCACCATACGGTGGTAGCTCTCGGGCTCGCCAATGCCGTAGATGGCCGACACCGTGGCCACGATGACCACGTCGGTGCGCTCCATCAGGCTCTTGGTGCACGACAGCCGCATCTGCTCGATGTGCTCGTTGATGGCGCTGTCCTTCTCGATGAACAGGTCGCGCTGCGGCACATAGGCCTCGGGCTGGTAGTAGTCGTAGTAGCTCACGAAATACTCGACCGCGTTCTTGGGAAAGAACTCGCGGAACTCGCTGTAGAGCTGCGCGGCCAGCGTCTTGTTGGGCGCAAACACAATGGCCGGGCGGCCCATGCGGGCGATCACGTTGGCCATGGTGAAGGTCTTGCCCGAGCCCGTCACGCCCAGCAAGGTCTGGAAGATTTCGCCGTCATTCAAGCCTTCCACCAGCTTGTTGATGGCCTCGGGCTGGTCGCCCGCCGGTGGATACGGCTGAAACAGCTCAAAGGGGGAGCCAGGAAAATGGACGAACTCGCCGTCTTGCTTTTCGGTGATGACTTCTGTGGTATCCGGCATGGGGGCGGTCAACGGGTGGGATGGGCGGGCCGTTAAAATTGGCGCAACCCGGCACAGTACACCACGCCCGGATTCTTTGCTACTGACAACCTTTCAAGGATTTTCATGTCTCTGTTCACCGCCGTCGAAATGGCCCCCCGCGACCCCATCCTGGGCCTCAACGAGCAATTCAACGCCGACACCAACCCCAACAAGGTCAACCTGGGTGTTGGCGTTTATTTCGACGACAACGGCAAGCTGCCCCTGCTGCAATGCGTGCAGGCCGCTGAAAAGACCATGATGGCCACCCCCACCGCCCGTGGCTACCTGCCCATCGACGGCATCGTGGCCTATGACAACGCCGTCAAAAACCTGGTGTTCGGTGCCGACAGCGAACCCGTCCAATCCGGCCGTGTGGCCACCGTGCAGGCCATTGGCGGCACCGGCGGCCTGAAGATCGGCGCCGACTTTTTGAAAAAGGTCAGCCCCAACGCCAAGGTGCTGATCTCCGACCCCAGCTGGGAAAACCACCGCGCGCTGTTCACCAACGCCGGTTTTGTGGTCGATACCTACGCCTACTACGACGCCGAAAAGCGCGGCGTGAACTTTGATGGCTTTCTGGCCAGCCTGAACGCCGCCGCCCCCGGCACCATCGTCGTGCTGCACGCCTGCTGCCACAACCCCACCGGCTACGACATCACACCCGCGCAATGGGACCAGGTCATCGCCGTGGTCAAGGCCAAGGGCCTCACGCCCTTCCTCGACATGGCCTACCAGGGCTTCGGCCACGGCATCGCCGAAGACGGCGCCGTGATCGGCAAGTTCGTGGCCGCCGGCCTGAACTTCTTTGTCTCCACCTCGTTCAGCAAGAGCTTCAGCCTGTATGGCGAACGCGTGGGCGGCCTGTCGGTGCTGTGCGCCGACAAGGAAGAAGCCGGCCGCGTGCTGAGCCAGCTCAAGATCGTCATCCGCACGAACTACTCCAACCCGCCCATCCACGGCGGCGCGGTGGTGGCTGCCGTACTGAACAACCCCGAGCTGCGCGCCCTGTGGGAAAAGGAACTGGGCGAAATGCGCGTGCGCATCAAGGCCATGCGCCAGAAGCTGGTCGATGGCCTCAAGGCCGCTGGCGTGAAGCAGGACATGAGCTTCATCACCACGCAAATCGGCATGTTCAGCTACTCGGGCCTGTCCAAGGACCAGATGGTGCGCCTGCGCAATGAATTCGGCGTGTACGGCACTGACACCGGCCGCATGTGCGTGGCCGCGCTCAACAGCAAGAACATCGACTACGTCTGCCAGGCGATTGCCAAGGTCATCTGATCTGCTGGGGCAATTCACGCACCATCAATCAACCGCCTTCGGGCGGTTTTTTGATGGTCTTTTGGGCCGCTAGCGCTTACCAATAAAGCGCTGGCTGCTATTCATTTTGAAAACCATTCATATGTACATTCATATGTAAATGGCCAAATGGCCTACACACAGCGCGCGCGCAAGCCGTTTCAATGCAAGTTCCGCAACACCCCCCGGAAGATGCCATGAAACCCCTCCTTCTTGATTCCTCCATGACCAGCATGGCCGGCGTTTTCTACCCCACCGGCCATGTGTTTGCGCTGTTTCCCGACGAGGACTGCGTGCGCCAGGCCGCTGCCGCGCTGCAAACGGCTGGGCATGCGGGTGAAATTGCCTATGCCAGCCCCGAAGTCATCCTGCAGGACATCGCGCAAACGCAGGGCACGGCCGACACCCCTTTTCCCTCGGTGGGTGCAGAAGGAGACATCGTTCGCCGCATGGCGGAACTGGCCGGCACCGGCCACCACGGCATGCTGGTGGCCCTGGCCGACGAGGATGATCCCCAAGCCGTGGCCACGGCCATGGCCTCGGAGGGGGCCGTCGCCGCGTTCCACTACCGGACTTTCGTGATCGAAGACCTGATCACCCCGCCAATGGTTCAGGACACACCGACCGCCACCGACACCCATTTGGGCGACGCTTGAGGCCTGGGCGCACCCCGGACCGAACTGTCGTCAAGCCTCAGCGCGGCTTGCGCGCGGACGGCTTGGCCGCGCCGGTCACGCGCGGTGGCAGGCCGGTGTGCTGGGTCAGCAGACGGCCTTTTTGCGGCTTGGCCGGTGTGGCGCCGGGCGCCTTGGCGGGCGTCGAATTGGTGCGCCGCGCGCTCTGGTAACCGCCATCCGTCAAGGGCTGGAAGGTCGGAATCAGGTGGTGCTTGCCGTTGCCGATCAAATCGGCCCGGCCCATGGCCTTGAGCGCCTCGCGCAGCAGCGGCCAGTTGTTCGGGTCGTGGTAGCGCAAAAACGCCTTGTGCAGGCGCCGGCGCTTGTCGCCGCGCACGATGTCCACCGACTCGCTGTCGCGCGTGATCTTGCGCAGCGGGTTCTTGTTGCTGTGGTACATGGCCGTGGCGGTGGCCATGGGGCTGGGGTAGAAGGTCTGCACCTGGTCGGCGCGAAAGCCGTTCTTTTTCAGCCAGATGGCGAGGTTCATCATGTCCTCGTCGCTCGTGCCGGGGTGCGCGGCGATGAAGTACGGAATCAGAAACTGCTTCTTGCCCGCCTCTTCGCTGAACTTCTCGAACATCTGCTTGAACTTGTCATAGCTGCCGATGCCGGGCTTCATCATCTTGGTGAGCGGCCCCTGCTCGGTGTGCTCCGGGGCGATTTTCAAATACCCACCCACATGGTGCTGCACCAGCTCTTTCACGTATTCAGGGCTTTTCACGGCCAGGTCGTAGCGCAGGCCCGAGCCGATGAGGATTTTCTTGATGCCCTTGAGCGCCCGGCCCCGGCGGTAGATTTTGATCAGCGGATCGTGGTTGGTGCCCAGGTTCGAGCAGATGCCCGGATACACGCAGCTCGGCTTGCGGCAGGCGGCCTCGATCTCGGGGCTCTTGCAGCCCAGGCGGTACATGTTGGCCGTGGGGCCGCCCAGGTCGCTGATGGTGCCGGTGAAGCCCTTGACCTTGTCGCGGATGTCCTCGATCTCCTGGATGATCGAATCTTCACTGCGGCTCTGGATGATGCGGCCCTCGTGCTCGGTGATCGAGCAAAAGGTGCAGCCGCCAAAGCAGCCGCGCATGATGTTGATGGAGAAGCGAATCATCTCCCACGCCGGGATCTTGGTTGCGCCGTCGTGGCTGCCGTTTTCGTCGGCGTAGCTCGGGTGCGGGCTGCGGGCGTAGGGCAGATCGAACACATAGTCCATCTCGGCCGTGGTCAGCGGGATGGGGGGCGGGTTGATCCACACGTCGCGCGCCGTCACACCTTCACCATGCGCCTGCACCAGCGCACGGGCGTTGCCGGGGTTGGTCTCCAGGTGCAGCACGCGGTTGGCGTGGGCATACAGCACCGGGTCGCTTTTGACCTGCTCGTAGCTGGGCAGGCGGATCACGCTGCGGTCGCGCGGCGGCACCTTGAGCTTGGCCTTGAGCGCCGGGTTGGCCACGAACAGCATGGGCTGGATGGCGGGGTTGGGCTCGGCAGATTGTGGGTCTTTTTGGCCTCCAGCGCTTATTCCAACTGCGCTAGTAGCTACAGAATCCGTAGCATCGTCCTTGCTGCAGCTGCTCCCTTGCGATGCCGCCTGCTCGCTGGTCGTCATATAAGGGTTGACGTGGGCCTCCACGCGGCCGGGCTCGTCCACGCTGGTGGAGTCGATCTCGAACCAGCCCTTGCCGCTTGCATCGTCGGGCCGGCGCACAAAGGCCGTGCCGCGCACATCGGTGATCTGCTCGACCGGCTCGCGCGCGGCAATGCGGTGCGCCACCTCGACCAGCGCGCGCTCGGCGTTGCCATACAGCAGCAGGTCGCACTTGGCGTCCACCACAATGGAACGGCGCACCTTGTCGCTCCAGTAGTCGTAGTGCGCGATGCGGCGCAGGCTGCCTTCGATGCCGCCCAGCACGATGGGCACGTCCTTGTAGGCCTCGCGGCAGCGCTGGCTGTAAACGATGGCGGCGCGGTCGGGGCGCTTGCCGGCCACGTCGCCGGGGGTGTAGGCATCGTCGCTGCGGATCTTGCGGTCGGCGGTGTACCGGTTGATCATCGAATCCATGTTCCCGGCCGTCACGCCCCAGAACAGGTTGGGCTTGCCCAGCGCCTTGAAGGGCTCGGCGCTCTGCCAGTCGGGCTGGGCGATGATGCCCACGCGAAAGCCCTGCGCCTCCAGCACCCGCCCGATCACCGCCATGCCAAAGCTTGGGTGATCGACATATGCGTCGCCCGTCACCAGCACGATGTCGCAGCTGTCCCAGCCCAGCTGCTCCATCTCGGCGCGGCTCATCGGCAAAAACGGGGCCGTGCCAAAGCGCTTGGCCCAGTAAGGGCGGTAGCTGGTGAGCGGCTTGGCTGCGCGCGCAAAAAAGGAGACGTCAACGGGGGCGTTCATGCGGGGGAGGTGCGGCCGCCGATGCATGGGTGGGGCATGGTGGGGCGCGGTCGTGTGGTGGGTAGCCCGCGATTTTACGGCGCCAGGCCATTTTTGTCGCTTTGCGGGGCACATGTCCCTGCAGCGTCATCCCCAGGGTTAAGCTCGCGCCCCATGCCCCAGACCCTGGCCGCGCCCGCGCACAGCGAAATCATCCTCAAAAAAAGCCGCTTCATCGGCTGCGTGCAACCCATGCCCGACCGCGCCAGCGCCCAGGCCCATGTGGATGCGCTCTGGAAGCAACACCCCGGCGCGGCCCACATCTGCTGGGCGCTGCTGGCAGGCGGGCAATCGGCCGCGGTGGACGACGGCGAACCCGGCGGCACCGCCGGGCGCCCCATGCTCGATGTCCTGCGCCACCAGGACCTCGAAGGCGTGCTGGCCACCGTGGTGCGCTACTTTGGCGGCGTCAAACTGGGCGCGGGCGGCCTGGTGCGGGCCTACACCGACTGCGTGGCCCAGGCCCTGCTCACCGCGCCCAAGGTGCAACTGCAGCGCATGGCCACACTGCAATGCCTGGTGCCCTATGCGCTCGAAGGCCTGCTGCGCCGCGAGATCGAGGCCGCCGGCGCCGAACTGCTGGACGTGCAGCACGGCTCGCTCGTCACGCTGCGGCTGCGCCTGCCCCAAGCCCAGGCCGACGCCTTTGTGCAGCGCGTCAACGACCTGGGCCAGGGCCGCGTGGGTTGGACCCGCCCGCAGGATTGATCCTGCGGTCATTCAGCACACCCTGACAAAGAGGTGCCGCCAGAGGCAACTCACTCGGTCATCGTGTGGGTGGGCGGCAGCACGTTCAAAACCTCTAACCCGCATCACCCCACCGGCGCCCCGAACAGCGCCCCCACGCCCGCCGTGATGGCCATGGCCAGCGCGCCCCAGAAGGTGACGCGCCAGGCGCCCACCAGCACGCCCGCGCCGCCCGTGCGTGCGGCCAGGCCGCCCAGCAGGGCCAGAAACACCAGGGCGGTGCCAGCCACCCAATACAGCAGGCTCGCCATGGGCGCCACGGCCACCACGACCAACGGCAGCGCGGCGCCCACCGCAAAGCTGGCGGCCGAGGTGAGCGCGGCCTGCACCGGGCGGGCCGTCATGGCGCTGGAGATTTCGAGTTCGTCGCGCGCATGGGCGCCCAGCGCGTCGTGCGCCATGAGCTGCTGGGCCACCTGCTGCGCCAGCGCGGCATCGAGCCCCCGGCGCTCGTAGATGGCGGCCAGCTCGCGCGCCTCGGCGGCGGGGTCGGCGGCCAGTTCGCGGCGCTCGCGGTCGAGGTCGGCTTTTTCGGTGTCGGCCTGCGAGTGCACCGACACATATTCGCCCGCCGCCATCGACATGGCCCCGGCCACCAGCCCGGCCACCGCCGTCATCAAGATGGTGGACTGGCTGGCCTGCGCCGCCGCCACGCCCACCACCAGGCTGGCGGTGGAGACAATGCCGTCGTTGGCCCCCAGCACGGCGGCGCGCAGCCAGCCAATGCGGTCGGTGCGGTGGTGCTCAAGGTGCAAGCGGCGTGTGACGGAGGTCATGGGGGGCTTTGGGCGGGTGGTGAGGCGGCCAGGGTATGGGGCAATGGGGTGGTGCGTCAACCGCTGCGCGGCATGGCAGGGTTGCGCACTATGCAACCAAGTGTGCGCTCCGATAACATGCACACGTTGGTTGTCTCCCTTTTGCAGGAGGTTGATCATGGCAAGGATTTTGGTGGCAACGCTGGCAAGCAAGGCCGACGCAAACGTGTTCGAAGTGCCTTTTGAAACCCAGGCCGATCTGTGCTGGTATGAGCGGCCCCACCGCCAGCAGGCCGAGGGTGACGCGCAGTGGAGTTTTGTGGATTTCGAGGACGATGCCACGTTCAAGATCTTCCGCGTCAAATACGCCACCCAGGCCGACCTCAAGACCTTCAAGGTCAAATACCCCGAACAGGCGGGCTGGCGCAACAACGCGCACCGGTTTCGCGGGCAAATCGGCTGAGAAACTGGCCTGCCTGGCAGGCTTACCATGGACCGCCCTGCACATGGGCCGCCAAAGCCTCCGGTAAACTCCTGTTTTCATAGCTACCAGCGCTTATGGCTATTGCGCCAGAGGCATATTTCATCCCTTATCACCATGTCTGCGCCCTTGCCCTCCCCTGATACACCCGACGCACGGCCGCAGCCGCGCGACCCGGCCGATCTGTTCTGGTCGTTCACCTGGCTGGCGTTGCAGGGCTTTGGGGGGGTGCTGGCGGTGGTACAACGCGAGCTGGTCGAAAAAAAGCGCTGGATGACGAACGAGGAGTTCGTGGAAGACTGGGCCGTGGCCCAGATCATGCCGGGGCCGAACGTGGTGAATCTCTCGGTGATGATCGGCGACCGCCACTTCGGGCTGCGCGGCGCCGTGGCGGCGCTGGCGGGCATGCTCACTTTTCCGCTGCTGCTGGTGCTGGCACTGGCGCTGGTGTATGCGCAGTTTGCCAGCCACCCGGCCGTGGCGGGCGCGCTGCGGGGCATGGGCGCCGTGGCCGCCGGGCTGATTGCGGGCACGGGCTTCAAGCTGGCGGCGGCACTGCGCAAACACCCGCTGGGCCCCTGGCTGTGCACTGCGCTCGCCGCCCTCACCTTTGCCGGCATGGCGCTGCTGCGCTGGCCGCTGGCCTGGGTGCTGCCGGCGCTGGGCGGCCTGGCCTGCGCGCTGACCTGGCGAAAGATTGCGCCATGACCCACGCCATTGCGCTGCAGCCGCTGGACTGGCTCAACCTTTTTCTCTACTTCATCTCGATCTCGCTGCTGGCCGTGGGCGGCGCCATTGCCACCGCGCCCGACATGCACCGCTTTCTGGTGGAGCGCCAGGGCTGGCTGACCGAGCTGCAATTCAACGCCTCCATTGCCATCGCCCAGGCTGCGCCGGGGCCCAATGTGCTGTTCATTGCACTGCTGGGCTGGAACGTGGGCATCAACACCGGCGGGGCCGGTGCGGCCGGCTGGGCCAGCGGCGCTTTGGGCATGGCGCTGTGCATGGTCGGCATCCTGCTGCCCAGCACCACACTGACCTGGCTGGCCACGCGCTGGGGCCACCGCAACCGCGAGCGGCGCAGCGTGCGCGCCTTCAAGCAGGGCATGGCCCCCGTGGTGATTGGCCTGCTGCTGGCCACCGCCTGGCTGCTGAGCAGCGCCCATGGCAAGCCGGCCACCGACTGGCCGCTGTGGCTGCTGACGCTGGTGTGCACGCTGCTGGTGTGGCGCACCCGGCTGCACCTGCTATGGCTGCTGGGCGCCGGTGCGCTGCTGGGTGCGCTGGGACTGGTGTGATGGGGGCGGGGTGCTTCAGCCGCCGCGTTGGCGCAGGGCTTCGTACAGGCACACGCCGCTGGCCACGGATACGTTCAGGCTTTCCACCGCGCCCTTCATGGGGATACTGACGAGCTCGTCGCAGGTCTTGCGCGTGAGCTGGCGCATGCCGTCGCCTTCTGCACCCAGCACCAGGGCCACGGGGCCTTTCAGATCGACCTGGTACACGGTTTTGGGCGCGTCGTCGCTGGTGCCGATGCACCAGATGTTGCGCTCCTTGAGCTCGTTCAAGGTGCGCGCGAGGTTGGTGACCATGAAATACGGCATGGTCTCGGCCGCGCCGCTGGCCACCTTGGCCACGGTGGCGTTGATGCCCACGGCATGGTCCTTGGGGGCGATGACGGCATGTGCGCCCGCGCCATCGGCCACGCGCAGGCAGGCGCCCAGGTTGTGCGGGTCGGTCACGCCATCGAGCACCAGCAGCAGGGGCTGCTCGATGCCGGCGGCTTCGAGGTTTTCAAGCAGCTCGTCGAGCGAGGTGACCTGCGCCACGGGCTCCACCCGCGCGGCCACGCCCTGGTGGCCATGGCTGCCGGCCAGCTTGGCAATGCGCACGCTGTCGGCCTCGATCAGGCGGGCACCGGCCTCGCGGGCACGGTCGAGAAACTGGCGCATGCGGGCATCGCGCCGCGTGGCTTCGTAGTAGATCTCGATGACGGATTTTGGCGCGGTCTTCAGACGCACGCCCACGGCGTGAAAGCCGAAGAGAACTTTGGGGCTGGACATGGGAGGATTATCCGGGCATTGGCCGATCGCACGGAACGGCGCACATGCAGCCAGCGGGCGAACCAGCGGCCCGGGGCCAAAAGGCCCTGCGAAAAGGGCTTGCCCCCAAGCGCCTAAAATCGCGCTCTTCCATTTCTCGACCTGCCAGGCGGCGCGGCTTTGCTGCGCCGTTGTTGGCGTGCCAGTGTGGCTTTGCGGGCCTGGCTTTTGCCAGCCCTTTCGATGGGGGCCAGCAGTGGTTTTGGGCATTTTTTGCCGCCCCCGCTGGTCTGTTTTACCTTTTTTCAACACCATGATTTTTAACCCGCTTCGCTGGGTACAGCGCACGAGCCTGGTCACGCAGATCGTGATTGCCATGTTTGCCGGCATCGCGCTGGCCGCGTTCTTTCCGACCGCTACACCCAAGGTGGCCATTCTGGGAACGCTGTTCATTTCTGCCCTCAAGGCCGTGGCGCCCGTGCTGGTGTTCATTTTGGTGACTGCCGCCATCAGCAACCACAAGCCCGGCGAAGCCACCCACATGCGCCCCGTGCTCTTTTTGTATCTGGTGGGCACGCTGGCGGCGTCCATCGTGGGTGTCACGGCCAGTCTGTGGTTTCCGTCCACCCTGGTGCTGCAGGCACCGGCGGATGCGGCCAATGCCCCGATGCACATCCAGGATGTACTGCTGGCGCTGCTCATGAACGTAGTGGACAACCCCGTGCGCGCCCTGATGAATGCCAACTACATCGGCATCCTGGCCTGGGCGCTGGGCTTTGGCCTGGCCATGCGCCACGCCAGTGCGGGCACCCGCACCGTGATGCACGATTTGTCGGCTGGCATCACGGTGATCATCCAGGTGGTGATCCGCTTTGCGCCGCTGGGCATTTTCGGCCTGGTGGCCGGCACCTTTGCCGAAGCCGGCGCGCAGGCGCTGTGGGGCTATGCGCACCTGCTGGCCGTGTTGCTGGGCTGCATGGTGTTTGTGGCGCTGGTGGTCAATCCGCTCATTGTGTTTCTGGCGCTGCGCACCAACCCCTATCCGCTGGTGTTCACCTGCCTGCGCGAGAGCGGCGTTACGGCGTTCTTCACGCGCAGTTCGGCGGCCAACATCCCCATCAACCTGGCGCTGGCCAAACGCCTGAACCTGAACGAAGACACCTACAGCATCGCCATTCCGCTGGGCGCAACCATCAACATGGCCGGCGCGGCCATCACCATCAGCGTGCTGTCGCTGGCGGCAGTGCACACGCTGGGAATTGCGGTTGAAGTGCCCACAGCCCTGCTGCTGTGCGTGGTGGCGGCCGTGTGCGCCTGCGGCGCCTCGGGCGTGGCCGGCGGCTCGCTGCTGCTGATTCCACTGGCGTGCAGCCTGTTTGGCATCAGCAACGATGTCGCCATGCAGGTGGTGGCCATCGGTTTCATCATTGGCATCCTGCAGGATTCGGCCGAGACGGCACTCAATTCATCGACCGATGTGCTGTTCACGGCCGTGGCCTGCCGCTGGGCGGAGCCAGGGCGCCGGATAGCGCGCTGAAAAGGCTGTCGTTCGACGCCAGCGGGGTCAGGAGCTGACCCTGCCGGCCTCGATGCTGATAACGCGCTCGCAGCGCTGGGCAATGCCCCGATCGTGCGTGACCAGCACCAGCGTGGTGCCCTGCTCGCGGTTGAGGTCAAACATCAGCTGCATGATGGTTTCGCCGGTGGCGAAGTCGAGGCTGCCGGTAGGCTCGTCGGCCAGCAGCACGGCGGGCTGCATCACAAAAGCGCGCGCCAGTGCCACGCGCTGTTGTTCGCCGCCACTGAGCACCTTGGGGTAATGCCGCAGGCGCTGACCCAGCCCGACATGCTGGAGCATCTCGGTGGCCGCCTTGCGGGCATCGCTGCGATTGGCCAGTTCAAGGGGCAGCATGACGTTTTCGAGTGCCGTGAGGTTGCCCATCAGCTGAAAGCTCTGGAACACGAAGCCCACCTTTTGCGCACGCAGCGCGGCGCGGCCGTCTTCGCTCAGCGCAAACAGGTCTTGTCCATCGAGCCGCACGGTGCCGCGCGTGGGCGTATCGAGCCCCGCAATGATCGACAGCAATGTGCTTTTGCCCGAGCCGGACGCGCCCACAATTGCCACGGTTTCCCCAGGCGCCAGGCGGAAATCGATATCACGCAGAATGTCCAGCGTGCCGGTGGAATCTGTCACCGACTTGAAAACATGCTCGACAGCAATAATGGGCGTGGCTGGCGAAAGGGAAGGTTCGGACATGAAAGGTTTCTTATTTTGATTTGCGACGTGCATCGACGCCACTTTATCCTGACCGCCGCAGCCGGTGCGCTGGCGGGGCTTTGCGCCCCGGCCACCATGGCCCAGCAGGCTGGCAAGGCACGGGCAGCCACAACGCGGCCACAGGTCATCCTGGTGCTGGGCGACTCGCTCAGCGCTGAATATGGGCTGGCACGCGGAACCGGCTGGGTGGCCTTGCTGGAAAAGCGCCTGGCGCAGGAAAAGATCGCAGCCACCGTGGTGAATGCCAGCGTGAGCGGAGAAACCACATCGGGCGGGCGTTCGCGTCTGGCGGCGCTGCTGGCGCAACACCGGCCCAGCCAGGTGGTGATCGAACTGGGCGGCAATGACGCGCTGCGCGGTCTGCCGCTGAAAAATACCGAAGAAAACCTGTCGTGGATGGTGCAGACGGCACAGAAATCGGGTGCCAAGGTGCTGCTGGTGGGAATGCAGGTGCCCCCCAACTACGGCACCAACTATGCCAACCGCTTTGCGGCCACCTTTACGGCGGTGGCCAAGGCGCACAAGGCGGGCGTGGTGCCGTTTTTCCTCATGGGTGTGGCCGATGGGCCTGACCCGACGCGCCTGTTCCAGCCAGACCGCATCCACCCGCGCGCCGAGGCGCATCCGCAGATGCTGGCCAATGTGTGGCCGGAACTCCAAAAGCTCTTGCGCTAAGAGCCCTGGCGAAAGTCAACTAACTGCCTGCAGATTCCGAGGGCTCGGCCGGTGCGGGCGACGCAAACGCGGCAGGGCCATCGGCAGGCTGATCATCTTGCGGCTCGTCGGGCCTGCGTTGGGTTTTGGCTTTGAGCTTCTCTTCCTTTTTTTTCTTTTTGGCGAGTTCGCGCTGGCGCTTTTCGTATCCGTAGTTGGGTGTTGCCAAGGTATTTGCTTCCTAAAGTAGTGGCCCACTGTAACAGCTTGCCCTTTTGTCCACGCTCAAACTGGCACGCGCTGCGCAGGGGATACCGCAGCGCGGTAGGCGTGCCAGCTGGCATGGCCCAGCACCGGGCCGGCCAGCAACAGGCCCGCCCCCCAGAACCACAGCGATGCCCCCACGATGAGGGTAATCAACAGGCCCCACAGCAGCATGACGGCGGTGTTCTCCAGCACCACCCGCATGCTGGTGATGCCGGCCGTGAGCGCATCGGTGTCGCGGTCCAGGATCATGGGAATGGAGACCACCGACGTCGAGAAAACCAGCGCCGCAAAGGCGCCGCCCACCGCCAGGTAAACGCCAACAAAACCCCAGTTCTGCGGGTTGAAGATGGCCGCCATCACCCCTGTGGTTGATGGCATTCCGGTGTTGAAGAACACGGCAAACACCACCAGTGACGCCCTGCCCCACAGCAACTCCAGCACCACCAGCACGAGCACCAGCATGCCCATGCTGCCCATGTGCGTGTCCCAGCTGGTGATGGATTGCCCCAGATCGGGCGCCTGGCCCGCCTCAAGGCGCCGGCTGGTGTCATACAGGCCCATCGCCAGAAACGGCCCCACCAGCAGGCAGCCGCTGGCAAGCGACATGGTGTATTCGGGCCGGGTGCGAAACACCCAGCCCAGCACCAGTGCCATGCCCCAGAAACAGGCGCCATAAAAGAGGGCAATGCCCGGTGCGGCCGCAACATCCTGCATGCCCTTGCGCAGCCAGCGAAAGGGATCGGCAAAACGCAGGGAGTTCAGCGTGATCGCGGCGGCGGTGGCGGTCGGCAGTTGGGTGACAGGAGGTGCGGACATAAAGGCAAGGGCGTAAGTGGGCAAAAAAGGTGGTCGAGGCGGGCATGTGCAATGCCCCTTGCCACCAAGCCACACCCTAAGCCACCTGCCGGTTGCGCGCCACTGAGGAAACTACCACCCCAGCCGTGGCTGACGCCATGATGCCGCGCCCTCAGGTCGCGCCAAAAGCCCGGCCCATGGCCTGCTGCAAATCCCGGCGGAGGTCTTCCACATCTTCCAGCCCCACGGAAAAGCGCACCAGTGTGCCCGGCTTCAGGTGCGACGCAGGCCAGCTGCGCATGGACGCGAGCTGGTAGGGCACCACCAGGCTCATGGGGCCGCCCCAGCTGTAGCCGAGCTTGAACAGGCGCAGGCCATCACAGAACGCATCGACCTGCTGCTGGCTGTAACGCGCGTCGATCATCACGCTGAACAGGCCGGCTGCAGCGCCATCCCCGCCGTTTGCAGCACCGCACAGGGTCTGCCAGTGGGCGTGGCCCGGGGCGCCCGGCAGTGCCGGGTGCAGCACCTGCGCCACGGCGGGCTGTTGCTGCATCCACAGGGCCAGCCTGCGTGCCGCCACGTCGTGCGCGCGGTACCGCAGGCCGATGCTGGGCAAGGCGCGCAGAACGGCTTCGGCATCGTTGGCGGCAATGCCCAGGCCCAGGCGCATGTGCGTGAGCTTGATTTTCATGTGCAGGGCCCCGTCGCGCGTGATGACACTGCCCATGAGCACATCGCCACCGCCACTGGGATATTTGGTGAGCGCATGGACGGAAATATCCACGGCCAGGTTACCGCTGCCATCCCCAACGAGATCAAACGGTGCAAACGCCAGACCGGCGCCCCAGGTGTTGTCGAGCGCCGAGGTCACACCGCGGGCCCGGCAGATGCGCACCTGTTCGCACAGGTCGGGAAACTCCATGGTCACCGACCCAGGTGCCTCCAGCCACACAAGGCGCGTTGCGGCGGTGATGCGCGCAGCCAGATCGGCCGGGTCGAGCGGGTCATACAGCACATGGCGTATGCCAAAGCGGGCCAGCTCGCCGTTGGCAAGATCTTTGTTGGGGCCATAGGCGTTGTCGGGAATCAGCACCTCATCGCCGGGCTGGAGCAGGGCCAGCACCACATTGGCGATCGCCGCCAGGCCACTGGGAACCAGCACGCATTGCAGCCCGCCCTCCAGCGCGCACAGGCGCTCTTCCAGAATGAAGGTGGTGGGTGTGCCGTGCAGCCCGTAGGTGTAGCCGCTCTTGTCTTTCCATTCGCGCGAACGCATCGCGGCGACATTGGGAAAAATGACCGTGGAGGCCTTGAACACGCCAGGCTGCGGCGCAACAAAACCGTCGGGAGGGGTATAGGAGTGGTGGACGATGCGGGTTGCAGGCCCGAAAGCGGAGTCTTCAGTCATGCCTGGCATGGTAGCGCGCCGTTGCGAGCACCCATGCCGCCGCCGACTCCACAAAGCCGCACGACCCAGCGACTCCTCACCGACTCACGGCGGAAAGGAGCCCGAGGATCAACCTGAGACCTTGAGGTTGTTGGTCACCGACATCACACCCTTCACACCTTTGGCAATGGTTTCAGCGCGTTCACGGGCGCTGGCGTTGGGTGCGGGGCCGTTGAGCGTCACGGCGCCAGCGCGGGTGTCCACATCGATCTTGAACGCGCTCAGGTCGGGGTCCTTGGCCAGGCCGGCCGACACCTGCGCCGTGATGGTCGCGTCATCCACCGCGCCCATGGCGGCAGTGCCCATGTCCTGGGCGCCCGACTGCACCTTGGCAGCGCCTTCTTCAACCTTGGTTTCCGCGTTCTTGAGGGCTTCCTCTGCCTTCACCTTGGCATCTGCGGCGGCCTGTTCGGTTTGCTGCACCGCAGAATCGAGCTTTTGGCCGACAGTGGGTTGTGGTTGTTCCTGCTTGTTGCAGGCAGCCAGACCGAACGCCAGGGCACTGACCCCCAGAATGGTCCAGATGCGTTGCGAGGCAGCAGGCGAAAAGTGACCGATATTCATGTGGTGGCTCCTTCCAGATAAAGATGGTCTGACTGTAGGTAGCTACGTTGGCAGCCGGGGTCGGACGGCGCCGAAGGGGTTGTAGGACAAGATCGCCAACAGGCTCAATCCATCTCGGCACAGGAACGCCGTGCACGACGAGCCAAAGGGCCGATACGCCCTGCGCAAAGGCGACAATCGCAGCGATGACACTGCACACCTTGTCCCGCTGGCTTCCGTTTCTGGCCTGGCCGCGCCCTGACCGTGCCTTGCTCAAGGGGGAGTTCTGGGCCGGAATGACGGTGGGGCTGATGCTGGTGCCGCAGGGCGTGGCCTACGCCGCCCTGGCGGGCATGCCGCTGGTGACCGGTATCTATGCATCCCTGGTGCCGGCGCTGGTTGCGGTGCTGTTCAGCGCCTCCACGCGCCTGGGCGTGGGGCCCACGGCCCTTACCAGCCTGCTGATCGGCGCATCGCTGTCGGGACTGGCCGAGCCCGGCAGCGCGCAGTGGGTGGCCATGGCGGCCTGGATGGCCATGCTGTCGGGAATGGTGCAGCTGCTGATGGGCCTTGCACGCTTCGGCTGGCTGCTCAACCTGGTGACATCGCCGGTGCTCAGCGGCTTCACCCAGGCGGCGGCGCTGCTGATTCTTTCGTCCCAGCTGGGGGCGCTGACCGGGTTGCGCTCCGATCTGGGTGCCTTGTGGACGACGCCCTCGCTGGGGCATTTCGACCTGACCGCGGCGGCCTTCGGGCTGGGCAGCCTGGGGTTGCTGATGCTGGCGCGCCGGCTGCGGCCGGGCTTTCCAGCCGCCATTGTGGTGCTGGGGGTGGCGGGGCTCGTCAGCTGGGCCGTGGGCTATGCCGAGGCGGACGGCGCGGTGGTGGGCGCCTTGCCTGCCGGTCTGCCCAGCCTTTACTGGCCGGGCGCCCTGCCCTGGCCCAGTTTTGCGGCACTGGTGATGCCCGTGCTGGTGGTCACGCTGGTGAGTTTTCTTGAAACAGCCTCCAGCGCCAAGGTAGACAGCCAGCGCTCCGGAGAGCGCTGGAACGAAAACCAGGACCTGATCGGCCAGGGGCTGGCCAAAATCAGCAGCGGGCTGTGCGGCAGCTTTGCCACCAGCGCATCCTTTTCGCGCTCGGCCATCAACCTCTATGCCGGCGCCCGCAGCGGCTGGGCCACCGTGTTTGCCATCGGCTTGGTGCTGGTAGTGCTGCTGTGGCTGACGCCGGCGCTCTACCATGTGCCGCAGTCGGTGCTGGCAGCCGTGGTGGTGACGGCCGTCACCAGCCTGGTCAAACCGGCCAGCTTCGTGCGGCTGTGGCGCATTTCCCGCGTCGAGGCGGTCATCTCCGGCATCACCTTTGGCCTGACGCTGGCCACGGCCCCCCGCATGTACTGGGGCGTGCTGGTGGGCCTGTTGATGAACCTGAGCCATTTCCTCTACCAGCGCCTGCACCCGCGCATCATCGAGGTGGGCATGCACCCCGACGGCACCCTGCGCGACCGGCACCTCTGGCAGCTGCCGGCGTTGGCGCCCCATGTGCTGGCCCTGCGCATGGATGCCGAACTCGACTTTGCTTCGGCCAGCGCGCTGGAACGCCGGGTGATGGACCACTTGAGCGCACATCCCGATGTGGTGCATGTGTGCCTGCTGGCCCAGCCCATCAACCGCATCGACGTGACCGGTGTGGAAACCTTCGCCCAGCTGGTGGCCACCCTGCGCGCCCGCGCGGGCACGCTGCACCTGAGCGGGCTCAAGCTGCCCGTGGAACAGGTGCTGCGCCGCGCGGGGGTGCTGGAGCCCGGCGCGGGGCTGGCCATGTACCGCACCGATGCCGAGGCCCTGCGGGCACTGCAGCAACTGCCTGTCGCTGCAGAAAACGCCCACGGCGCGGCCTCTGGCGGCCAAAAAGCGCGGGTCGACTGATACACTCGCAGACTCTTTCTGGCTCTCCCATTCCGTGTCTGATTCGGCCTCCCACATCGTAGACCTGCGCGACCTGCGCCTGGACACTGCGCACGCTCTGGTAGCCCAGGCCAGCGGGAGCGAGGCCGCCCTGCGCCGCGAGCAGCCGTCGCGCTACCTGCAAAACCTGATCGACGGCCTGTGCGAGCTGTCGCTGAAAGACCCCCTCACCGGGCTGGCAAATCGCCGCCATTTCCGGGCGGTGCTGGAGCGCGAGATCGACCGTGTGACGCGCTCGGGCGAGGCCGCCTTGCTGCTGATGCTGGACATCGACCATTTCAAGCAGATCAATGACACCCACGGCCATCTGGCCGGCGACGTGGTGCTGCAGTCGGTGGCGCGCACCCTGAGCGCCTGCGTGCGCCCCATGGACACGCTGGCACGCTACGGTGGCGAAGAATTTGCCGTGGTGCTGCCCGCCTGCCAGGCAGGCTTTGGCAAGGTGGTGGCCGAGCGCATTCGCCGTGCGGTGGCCAACACGCCCGTGCGCATTTCGCCCTCGGTCGAGGTCAACGTCACGCTCAGCATTGGTGGCGCCTTCGCCATGCAATGGATTCGCTCCACCACCGTGCTCTGGACAGACCGGGCAGACCAGCAGTTGTACAACGCAAAATCCATGGGCCGCAATCGCGTGAGCATCGAGGAGCAACCTGACAGCACGGTCAGTGCCGAAGAAAAAAGCCTGTTGTTCGGCCCGCTTTACACCCCGTCGGGCTGGGGCGACCTGCCCCCGCTGGACTCTGCAGGCAGCGTCAACTGAAAGTAACGAGATGAGCGACGCGCTGTCCCCCCCCTTCAACAACCCGGCCGCCACCCCCGTGCCACCCGCACCGCCCTTTGCAGCGGCAGGCGCCGGTGCCCGCATCATTGCCGTCACCAGCGGCAAGGGCGGCGTGGGCAAGACCTTTGTCTCTGCCAACCTGGCCGCCGCCCTGACCCGACGGGGCCAGCGTGTGCTGGTGCTCGATGCCGACCTGGGTCTGGCCAACCTCGACGTGGTGCTCAACCTGCACCCCAAGGTCACGCTGCACGACGTGTTCACCGGCAAGTCGCCCCTGCAGGACGCCATCATCCAGGCGCCCGGCGGCTTCTCGGTGCTGCTGGCGGGCTCGGGCATGGTCGAGTACTCGCGCCTGACCCCCGAGGTGCGCAACCAGTTCCTCAACGTCATCCAGGCGATTACGCCCAACTACGACGTGGTGCTGCTGGACACCGGCGCCGGCATCTCCGATGTGGTGCTGTTTTCCGTCTCGCTGGCGTCCGAAGTGCTGATCGTGGCCACGCCCGAGCCCACCTCGCTCACCGACGCCTATGCCGCCATCAAGGTGCTGGCCATGCAGCAAAAGCGCCAGCATGTGCGCATGGTCATCAACCAGGCCGCCCGGCCGGGCGATGGCCGCGCCATCACCAGCCAGTTGCAGCAGGTGCTGGACCGCTTTGTCAGCACCGAGTCGGGGCGCGCCATTCGTCTGATTCACATGGGCGACATCCCGGCCGACCCTGCGGTGCGCGATGCCGTCATGCGCCGCCAGCTGCTGCTGCTGCAAACGCCGGGCTGCGCCGCGTCCCTGGCCATTGCCCAGCTGGCCAACAAGATCGAATCCACGCTGCTGGTGCCCACCGCCTGAAAGCAGCGGCCCCGGCGCAGCGCTGTCCTGCCTGCGGGCCGGGGCGCCGTCCTGAGATATCTGCCGTGAACGAAGTCCTGAACATCTCCTGCTACAAATTCGTGCCCCTGCCCGATGCAGCGGCCTTGCGCGAGCTGCTGCACGAGCGGGCCACGGCTGCCGCGCTCAAAGGCACCATCTTGCTGGCCCACGAAGGCATCAACATGTTTCTGGCAGGCCCGGCCGCGGCGGTGCACGGCTTTGTCGATGCACTGCGCGCCGACCCGCGCTTTGCCGACCTGGCTCCCAAGGAGAGCTGGTCAGACACCGTGCCGTTTCGCAAGATGCTGGTCAAGGTCAAGCGCGAGATCATCCGCATGGACCACCCCGCCATCCAGCCCTCAGAAGGCCGGGCACCGGCTGTCACGCCCGCCACCCTGCACCGCTGGCTGGCCCAGGGCCATGACGACGCGGGCCGCCCCGTAGTGACGCTGGACACGCGCAACGCCTTCGAGGTGGATGAAGGCACGTTCGACAACGCCATCGACTGGCGCATCGACAAGTTCACCGAGTTCCCCCCGGCCCTGCGGGCCCACAAGGCCGAACTGGCGGACAAGACGGTGGTGAGCTTTTGCACGGGCGGCATCCGCTGCGAAAAGGCCGCCATCCTGATGCGCGAGGAAGGCCTCACGCATGTCTACCAGCTCGAAGGCGGCATCCTGAAATATTTCGAGGAAACGGATGGCGCGCATTACCACGGCGGTTGCTTCGTGTTCGACGAGCGCCGCACGCTGGCCGCCGACCTCTCGGCTGGAACCCTGCGCAACACCGCGGAAGACACTATTGATAAGTGAGCTACTAGCGCTTGCTGCGTAAGCGCCAGAGGCATATTTACCTGCAAACCTGCGCGCGACCTCGCATCACGGCTTGAAACGGTGCGCTGGCAGGGGAATCCGCTCGGTGTCTCCGGGCACCTGGCCCATCTGGTCGGCTTCCCAGTCTTGGGCGGCCTGCACGATGCGCTCCTTGTTGCTGGAGACAAAGTTCCACCAAATATGGCGGGGTGCATCCAGCGGCGCACCGCCGATCACCATCAGCCGCGCCTCCGTGGCGCCCGCCTGCAGCCGTGCCGATGCGGCGGGCGGCAACACGGCCATGGTGTGTTCGGCCAGCGGCTGGCCATCGAGCTGCACGGCGGCATCCACTGCATACACCGCCATTTCCTGCGCCAGGGCGGGCAGCTCCAGCACGCCGCCCGCTGACAACTGCACATCCAGGTACAGCGTGGGCGACAGGGTGGCCACCGGCGAGGTCACGCCAAACGCCGACCCGATCAGCACCCGCACCGTGGCGTCACCCACCGTCTGCTGCGCAATGGCGCTGGCAGGTGTGTGCGTGAACGAGGGCGGGCCATCTTCCTGCCCCAGCGGCAGTGCGGCCCACAGCTGGATCCCGTGGTTGAGATAGTTTTGGGTGGCCAGCGCGGGTGGGCGGCGCTCGGAATGCACGATGCCACGCCCGGCGGTCATCCAGTTGATGGCCCCGGGCTCAATCTGCTGCACGCTGCCCAGGTTGTCGCGGTGCAAGATGGCGCCCGAGAACAAATAGGTGACCGTGGCCAGTCCGATGTGCGGGTGCGGCCGCACGTCGTATTCATCCGATGGCTGCACGGTGACCGGGCCGAAATGGTCAAAGAACAGGAACGGCCCCACCGATCGCCGCTGCAGGTCAGGCAGCAGCCGGCGCACCGTGAAACCACCGCCCAGGTCCTTGATATGGCCGGTGAGCTGGAGCGGGGCATGGCTCATGCCATGCGCTCCACGGTGGTGGTGATTTCCGTGGCGACGGCCGTCATGAGCTTGTGCACGGGGCACTTGTGCGCCACGGCCTGCAGCTCTTGCAACTGGGCATCGCTGAGTTCGCCACTGATCTGCATGCGGGCTGCAAGGTGGTAGGTGCCCGCGCGCTCGGCCGAAGCATCGCGTTCGATCACCGTGCGCACATCGCTCACGGGTATGCCCTTGCGGCGCGCATACCAAAGCACCGTGAGCGCCTTGCACGAACCCAGCGCTGCGTCATACAGGTCGTGCGGATTGGGGCCCGTGTCGTCCCCGCCCTCTGCGGCAGTGCCATCCACCACCAGCGTGTGGCTGCGGATGGTCAGCGTCTGCGCCATGGGGGTGGATGTGATGCGATTGAGCTCAATGGTCATCGGGCACTCCTAAGTGGGTTGGATCAATCAGGCGCCCAGGCGCGCCGCAACAGCTGCCACGCGCTGGCCCAGCAACCGGCCGGTTTCCAGGTCGCCCGCAAACATATCGGCCGCAGAGGCATCGGAGGGCGACTGCGCCATGGCACCACTGAACGCGCCCATCCAGTTCACATCGTTGCGCGTGGCCGCCTTCGCGTTGGCAGGCAACATGCCCGCGCCCACCCACAGCCCGCCATGCTGCATGGCCAGGTGGAACAGATAGTCCAGCGTGATCTGCTTGTCGCCGTTGATGCTGGCACTGTTGGTGAAGCCCGCAAACAGCTTGTCTTTCCAGGCCTGGGTGAACCAGGGCTTGGACGAGGCATCCGCAAACTTTTTGAACTGCCAGCTCGGTCCCCCCATGTAGGTGGGCGAACCCAGGACGATGGCCTTGGCGGCCAGCAGGGTGTCCCAGCCGCCTTCGGGCAGGTTGCCGTCGGCATCAATCGCGATCAATTGGGCGTCGGCGCCATCGGCCACGGCCTGGGCCAGGCGCTGGGTATGGCCGTAGCCCGAGTGATAAACCACTGCAATCAAAGACATGGTCAGGGGACTTTCTGCACAAGGGCAACACAAAAATGAAACACAAAAAAACTCGCCGCTCGCCATGACTGCAGGGCGGCGAGCGGGAACATGCTGGCCCTCAGCGGCCGCTGCGCTGGCCGTCAACGCTCCAGGCGCCGGCACCAAAGGCCGTCAGCGCCAGCAGGCCACCCGCCACCGCGATGTTCTTGAAGAACAGCAGTTGCTGCACCATTTGCGCATCGGCCGGCACCGACCAGTAAGCGTGAAAGTAGAAGCTGGCCACCAGCGTGAAGAATGCCAGCACCAGCGCAGCAAAGCGCGTGCCGAAACCCACAATCAGCGCCAGACTGCCCACCACCTCGACCACCGCGGCAACCGCCGCCGCAACGGTGGGCATGGGCATCCCCACCGAAGAGATATAGCCCACCGTGCCGGCAAAGCCGGTCAGTTTGCCAATGCCTGCGGGAAGAAACAGCGCAGCAAACAGCAGGCGCGAAACGAGGGCCAAGGGGTTTTGTAAAGAAGAAAGCATGGTGAACTCCAGAATAAAGAACAAATAACGAACGGGAAACGACTCAAAAAAACTCAAGCAGCCAGATCAAACACCAGCACCTCGGCGTCCTGGCCATCGGTCAACGCCAGGGACGACTCGTTTTCAATCAGTGCGGCGTCGCCTGCGGCCAGAGGCTGGCCATTGACACGCAGCGCGCCGCGCACCAGGTGCACATAGGTCTTGCGCGCCGGGTTCAGGGGCTGGGTGACGGCCTCGGGGCCATCCAGCAGCCCCGCATACAGCGCGGCATCGGCATGCACGGTGACCGAGCCCTGCGCCCCATCGGGCGAGACCACGAGCCGCAGCGCACCGCGTTTTTCGGCGGTGGTAAACGTCCTTTGCTCGTAGCTGGGCGCAATGCCCTGCTGGTTGGGCAGGATCCAGATCTGCAGGAAATGCGTGGTCTGGCCGGCGGCATGGTTGAACTCGCTGTGCATCACGCCGGTGCCGGCGCTCATGCGCTGAACATCGCCGGGTGGAATGCCCTTGACGTTGCCCATGCTGTCCTTGTGGGCCATTTCGCCCGACAGCACATAGCTGATGATCTCCATGTCGCGGTGGCTGTGGGTGCCAAAGCCGGTGCCTGGTGCAATGCGGTCCTCATTGATGACGCGCAGGTTGCCAAAGCCCATGTGGCGCGGATCGTGGTAACCCGCAAAAGAAAAGCTGTGAAATGAATTGAGCCAGCCATGGTCGGCGTGGCCCCGGTCTTGCGATTTACGAACAGTCAGCATGGTGATTGCTCCTTTCAAGACTCTACTGTATTGGTCGCTGCACCATCGCAGAACCTGCAGGATTGTCGGAATCGTTCAAAATATCTGAACTACCCACCGAACACCATGCACCACCCCTACGACGTTCTCACCCCGGACAGCCTTGCCATGCTACAGGTGATCTCGGAAACCGGCAGCTTTGCCGCGGCGGCCCGGCACCTGGGCCTGGTGCCCAGCGCGCTGACCTACCGGGTGCGCCAGATCGAGGACGCCCTGGACGTGCTGCTGTTTGACCGCACGGCCCGCCAGGCGCGCCCCACCGAAGCCGGCGCCGAACTGCTGCGCGAAGGCGCGCGGCTGCTGCGCGAGATCGACGCCGTGGCCAACCGCGTGCGCCGCGTGGCCACGGGCTGGGAGCCCCAGCTCACGATTGCCGTCGATGGCGTGGTCTCGCCCCACACCATGCTGGAGCTGGTCGACGCGTTTTACGCCATGGCTCCGCCCACCCACCTGAAGCTGCGTGACGGCATCCTCAACGGCACCCTGGAGGCGCTGACCTCGGGCCACGCCGACCTGGCCATCGGCGTCTCGGTCGAAGGCTCGAACGTGGCCGGCCTGCAGCAGGGCCTGCTCGGCGAGATGCTGTTCATCTACGTGGTGGCCCCCCACCACCCGCTGGCCTCGGTGCCCGAACCCCTCACCGACGCCACCTTGCTGCAGCACCGCGCGGTGGCCGTGGCCGACTCCGCGCAGCGCGGCGGCGCCACCATGGGCCTGCTGGGCGGGCAGGACGTGCTCACGCTGGACACCATGCAGGCCAAGGTGCAGGCGCAGTTGCGCGGCCTGGGCGGAGGCTTTCTGCCCGAGCCCATGGTGCGCCCCTACCTCGAAGCCGGCCACCTGGTGGCACGCCGCGTGGCCCGCCCTGAGCGCAACATGCGCATGCACTACGCATGGGGTGGCCCCGGGTTCACGACTGCGGGGCGCGCCCTGCATTGGTGGCTGAACCAGTTGCAAAGCCCGGCCACGCGCCGCGCCCTGCTGGAAAACCACCATCATTTCTGATGCCCGCCCCCGCGCCACGCGTGTAGAGTGGGCCTTGTCAGATTTCTCCTGCCGACCGTCTCCGAAAGGCCTTCCATGACAAAACCCGTTTCCCGCCCCGCCAAACGGCCCCGACGCCCCGGCACCGCTGCAGCAGCCCCTACCAAACGCCAGCCCGGCAAAGCGGCAAAGACCGCCAAAACGCCACGCCACTTCGCCATCATTGGCGCGGGCATGGCCGGCGTGGTCTGCGCGCGCACGCTGGTGCAGGCAGGGCACCAGGTCACCGTGTTTGAAAAATCGTCCAGGGCCGGTGGCCGCACCACCACCATCGACTCCCCGTTCGGCAGCTTTGATGCCGGTGCGCAGTATTTCACCGTGCGGGATCCGCGCTTTGCACAAGCCATAGCCACCGTGCCCGGCGTGTGCCGGCCCTGGAGCGCCAATGCCGTGCGCGTGCTCGATGCGGCAGGCCGCGTAGCGGCTGCGGGCCTGCCCACCCGCGAACCCCATTGGGTGGCCAGCCCGGGCATGAGCGCCCTCGTCACCACCTGGGCGGCCCCGCTGCTGCAGGCTGGCCAGCTCATCACCGACACCCGCGTGAGCAGCATCGAGCGCGACCCGCTCGATGGCGCCCACTGGCAGGTGCGCACCGAAGGCGCGGGCAGCACGCAGCATGTGTATGCCGGCTTTGATGCCGTGCTGCTGGCCCAGCCCGCCACGCCGGCCCAGGCGCTGCTGGCGGTTTCCGCGCTCGAAACCCCGCTGACCGCCGCCATGGCGCGCGTGACCACCGCCCCCTGCTGGACGCTGATGCTCGCCTACCCCCAGGCCGTGCGCCCGGGCCTGACCACCCTCGGACCCCAGTGGAACGCAGCACGCAGCACCCATCACCGCATTTCTTGGCTGGCGCGCGAGTCGTCCAAACCCGGCCGCACCACCGTTGAACGCTGGACGGTGCAAGCCAGTCCGGCCTGGTCGGCAGAGCACCTGGAAGACGACGCGGATCGCGTGCAGTCCAAGCTGCTCAAGGCGTTTTCTGAAGTCACCGGCATTCGGGCCGAACCCACCCATGCCGACACGCGCCGCTGGCGCTATGCGCAAACCACGCAACCCCTGGGCCAGAGCCACCTGTGGGACGCCAGCCTGGCTCTGGGCGCCTGCGGCGACTGGTGCCTGGGCCACCGCCTGGAAGACGCTTTTGTGTCCGGTTTGGAGCTGGCACTCGCCGTTGCATGACGGGCGGTGAAGGGGTCCACGGGGCGCTTACCACGTACCACGGCCGCTTTGCCCCCTCGCCCACCGGCCCGCTGCATGCGGGCTCGCTGGTGGCAGCGCTGGCCAGCTGGCTGGATGCGCGGGCCTGGAACGGGGGGCGCGGCGGACGCTGGCTGGTGCGCATGGAAGATGTGGACACACCACGCTGCGTGCCCGGCGCTGCCGAGCGCATCCTGCAGCAGCTGGCCACCTGCGGGCTGCTACCCGACGCACCGCCGGTGTGGCAATCAGACCGCGGCGCCCTGTACCAGCAGGCACTGGATCAGCTCATCGCGCAGGGCCATGCCTACCCCTGCGCCTGCTCGCGCAAGGACATCGAAGACGCCCACGCGGCGCAAGGCCATGACCGCGCACGCCATGCCACCCTGCCCTACCCCGGCACCTGCCGCCAGGGCCTGCGCGGGCGGCCTGCGCGATCGTGGCGGTTCAACACCACAGACTTCAAGCCAAAACACCCTCTAGCGCTTATGGATCAAGCGCAAGAAGCTACATTTTCAATAGCAAACGGCACGGTGCGCTGGGCAGACCGCCGCCTCGGCCCCCAGGCGCAGCATGTGGCCGGCGCCGTGGGCGACTTTGTGCTGCGCCGCGCCGACGGCCTGTGGGCCTACCAGCTGGCCGTGGTGGTGGACGATGCGGCCCAGCAGATCACCCATGTGGTGCGCGGCGAAGACCTGGCCGACAACACGCCGCGCCAGATCCTGCTGCAGCAGGCGCTGGGTGTGGCAACACCGAGCTACCTGCACACCCCGCTGGTCTGTGGCGCCAATGGGGAAAAGCTCTCCAAGCAAAATGGCGCCGCGGCGCTCGACCTTTCCGATCCCTTGCAGACCCTGGGCGAGGCCGCCCGGGTGCTCGGTCTTCCAGCCGTCGAACAGCTTCATAAAAATACGCTACCTGAGGCCCTGGAGATGTGGGTCAACGCCTGGGCGCGAACCTACAATGGGCCATCGTGACCGAACTGACCCTTTCTCCAGACTCCGCGCGCCCTGCAGCCGCTACAGCCGCTACAGCCGCTACAGCCGCTACAGCCGCTACAGCCGCTACAGCCGCTGCCGCCCGTGCCCCCGACGGCACACCGCCTGCCGGCGTTGCCTACCCCAAAACCATCAAGAGCTTTGTGCGCCGCGCCGGCCGCACCACCACGGGCCAGGCCAAGGCCTTTGAAGACCTGGGGCCGCGCTTTGTGCTGCCCTACTCGGCAGCGCCACTCGATGCCGATGCCGCCTTTGGCCGCAGTGCCCCACTGGTGCTCGAAATCGGCTTTGGCATGGGCGAGGCCACGGCCCACATCGCCAAGGTGCGCCCCCATGACAATTTTCTGTGCTGCGAAGTGCACGAACCTGGTGTCGGCGCATTGCTCAAGCGCATTGGCGAGCAAGGCCTGACCAACATCCGCATCCTGCAGCATGATGCCGTCGAGGTGATCGACAACATGCTGCAGCCCGCTTGCCTGGACGGCATCCACATCTTCTTCCCCGACCCGTGGCACAAGAAGAAGCACAACAAGCGCCGCCTGATCCAGTCCCCCCTCGTGGCCAAGCTGGCCGCGCGCCTCAAGCCCGGCGGCTACCTGCACTGCGCCACCGACTGGCAACCCTATGCCGAGCAGATGCTGCAGGTGCTGGGGGCCGAGCCGCTGCTTGCCAACACCGCCGAGGGCTTTGCACCGCAACCCGATTACCGTCCCCTGACCAAGTTCGAGAACCGTGGCCTGCGACTGGGGCACGGTGTCTGGGACGTGGTCTTCGTGCGCCGCAATTGAGCACCTGACCCCACCCGCGCTGCCCCGCCTTCATGAAGCCCATCCTGCAAAACCTGGTCGAAATGACCGGCCACCGAGACCACCTGCGCCTGGAAGTGTCGGTGCTGTCAACGCTGCAAAAGCTCAACAGCACCACCGAAGTGCGTGCTCTCGAAGTGTTCACCGATGGTGGCACCACCCTCGTGCGCCCGCGCACCTGGCTGCAGGATGGCGAGCTGGTTTCCACCGACTCGGAAGCCGCCAGCGACCCGCACCGCGAGCCCCTGCACAACTACCCGGCCCTGTACCAGTGCATCGAAAAGCGCGAAATCCGGGCCACGGCCAGCGTGCGCAAGGGCTGCTACACGCTGTGGTTGCCCGTGTGGATGCACGACAAGGTCAGCACCTGCCTGGAGATCACGCAGTCGAGGCCCTTTTCAGCGCACAAGCTCGATGTGATCCAGGGCATCTTTCAGGTCTACCAGAACTACCAGAGCCTGCTGGATTACAGCGAGCGCGACGCACTCACGGGGCTGCTCAACCGCAAGACCTTTGACGAGCAGTTTTCCCGCAACCGCACCGCCAGCCGGCCTCGCCACGCGAGCCCGACCGCAGCGGGCGTGCCGGACGACGAAGATGCATCCTGCTGCGAACCCACTGCCGAGCAATGGCTGGCCGTGGTGGATATCGACCATTTCAAACAGGTCAATGACCGCTTCGGCCACCTCTACGGCGACGAGGTGCTGATCCTGGTCGCCAACATCCTGCGCAGCTCCTTTCGCAGCCACGACCGCATCTTCCGCTTCGGGGGTGAGGAGTTTGTGATCCTGCTGCGCTCCACCAGCCTGTCCACGGCGCACAAGGTGTTCAACCGCTTTCGCCTCGCCGTGCAGGAATACCCCTTCCCCCAGGTGGGCCAGGTGACGGTGAGCATGGGCTTTGTCAGCACATCCAGGGGCTCGCCGGTGGAAATCCTGGGGCAGGCCGACCAGGCGCTCTACCACGCCAAGGAAAACGGACGCAACCAGGTTTGCTACTACGACGATCTGGTGGCCAGCGGCCATCTGGCCACCAAGGTGGCCAACGACAGCGTCGAGCTGTTCTGACGCTCAGTCCTGCAGCGCCAGCGCGGGAGCTGGCTTCAGATCTGCCAGGCGCTCAATGGCATCCAGATCGACCGCATCATGCTGGGCCAACGGCAAGAATTGCTCGGCATAGTCTCGCCAGACGCCGCCATGCAGAAAAACGCGGAACACCTGCGAATCGATGTGCTGGTTACGCACCATGCCGGCCATGATTGCCAATGACTCTGAAAGCGTCTTGGGTAGCTTGTAAGGCCTGTCGGAGGCGGTCAGTGCCTCAAAGATATCCGCCAGTGTCATCACCCGGTCCGCCAGCGTCAGCTCATCGCCCTTGAGGCGCCGCGGATAGCCCGTTCCATCGAGCTTTTCATGGTGCGAACCCGCAATGGCGGGCACGCGCGCCAGGTGCGGCGGAAACGGCAGGCTGTTGAGCATGATGATGGTCTGCACAATGTGGTCATTGATCTTGAAACGGTCTTCTGCCGTGAGCGTGCCGCGTCGCACCGAGAGGTTGTGCAACTCGCCCAGGTGAATCTCCTGCGGTGGCAGTACCATGTCGAAGCCCCATTGATTGGCCGGGTTGCCTGCCTCCACCGGCGGGCGGTGCCCTCCCCAGGGCACGATGTGCTCCGGCCGGTCGGCGAGCAGGCATTCGGTGGCCGGCAGTTTGCGCGGCGGCACCCCCGCAAGCCGCTCGCGTTCAGCCTGCGATAGGCCGATACGGTCGTCAAAATGCCGCTGCCACCGGGCCTGACCAATAGCCTGCAGGCGCTGCACATCGGAATCAGCCATGGCTTCGCCTCCGACGTTGCTGCGATCCACGAAGGCAAAATCTTCCTGCAGCTGCGCACGCTTGCGCACGAGTTCGGTCTGCAGCCTTGCCGGGTCCACGCCGTCCTCCCGCTGCTGCCAATAGTCCAATTCGGCATCCCGCCACAACACTTCAAAGCGCATGCGCACTTCATGAATCCGGTTGTAGATGGTCTCGAGCTTGGTGGCCTTGTCGATGATGTGCTCGGGGCTGGTGACCTTGCCAACGTCATGCAGCCAGGCCCCCAGGCGAAACTCATACATCTCGGCCTCGGTCATAGAAACGTCGGCAAAGGGCCCTTCCCGAGTGTCGCAAATGCGCTGCATCAAGGCCTCGGCCAACTGGGGAACCCGCTCACAGTGGCCGCCGGTATAAGGGCTCTTGGCGTCGATCGTATCGGCCAGCACCCGAATGACGGCATCAAACAGCTTGCGCTGGCCCTCGATGAGGTTGCGCGTTTCAATGGCCACCGATAAGGTGCCTGAAAGTCTTTCCACAAAAGCGCGAAAGTTGCCACCATCGCGGCGCTGGTCCTGCACAAAGCGCAGCACCAACAGCCCCAGTGGCTGGCCGCCCCGCGTGTGCAGCTGGGCACGCAGCACCTGCTGCGCAGGCATGTCCGGTTCGCCCGGTGCCTCTTCTTCGTCCTCCGCCTGATGATCCGCGTAATTGATGAAATGCGCCATTCCCAGCTGGTCCGGATAGCGCGGTTGGTCCTGCGGGTCCTCGCAATGGCGGGCTGTGCGCACCAGGTTTGTGTGTTCGGCATCCACCAGATAGACCGCGCCGCTGCGACAACTGGTCGCCTGCACCAGCTGGTACAGCACGCTCGACAGCATCACGTCCAGGCGCGTTTCGGCACTGATGTGATGGGTGATGTGCAAAAAATCCTGGATGGTGTCGGACATGCGGTCCATCACCTGCCCGAGTTCGCGTACCTCCCGCACGGGCGAAGGCACGCGCTCGGAGCGCCGAAAATCAAACTGGGCCAGCGCGTGCGCCTGCGCCGCCAGGCCCTTCAGGGTGCGCCCCACGCGCCGCCCGGCAATCCACCCCAGGGGCAGCAGCAAGGCCAGCAGCCCGAGCGAAAACAACACCTGTCGGCGCAAGTCCCGATTCATGTCCACCAGCAGCTCGGCCGTGGGGATGGCCATGAGCAGGCTCAGGTTGCGCCAGCGCGGGGACTGCAGCGGTTGCACCTGGCCCAGCCACTCTTCGCCCTGCGCCTCAAAACGGCGCGACTCGCCCGGCTGCACGCCCTGCGCGCTCAGGGCCATCAGGCTGGGCACCCCCAGCTCGCTCAGGGGGCTCATGCGGGTCTGCTCGCCGTCGCGCAGCAGCACACGGGACATGTCGGGGTAGGCCAGCACCTGCTGGTCTTTGCCCAGCACCGCGATTTCAGTGCGTGGCATGAGGCGCAGGCTGCCAATCTCGCGGCCCAGATCGGTCAGCGCCACATCCAGGCCCAGCACGGCGCGGCCTTCTTCGCTGGGCTGGCTCAGGGTGACGCCCACCTCATGGGTGGTGAAAAACACATAGGGCGTGGTGAGGATCTGCGTTCCGGTTTGCAGCGCCTCGTCGTACCAAGGGCGGGTGCGGGGGTCAAAACGGTAGTCTGGCCGGATCGACGTCGCTAGCAGCCGCAGTTGCGCGTCATAAAAGCTCCAGCGGCCCACCAGGGGTGCGCCGCCCTGCTCGCGGGCGATGGACTGCAACAGATACGCGGCATTGCCGGGCGCTCCCATGCGCGTGCGCAAGTTGGCATTGCGCAGCGGCCGCACCAGCAAAAACTGCCCATCGGGCTAGCCCACGTACACGGCCGACAGCAGCGGGTTTTGCTCCAGCAGACGGGCCAGCACCGGCATTCGGCGCAGGCGCGGCGCCAGGGTGGAGGCTGATGCAACCGGGTCGAACGCGAGCAGGCGCAGGGTGGCGTCGGCCGGGTCCACGATGCGGTGCACGCGCTCGCTGATCAGCTGTGCGCAGCGCACTCTCGCCGGAGGCGGTCTCGATGGCCTGGCGGGCACTGGTGCTGAACTGGTAGGCCATCAGCGCCGTCAGCAGCAGCATGGCCAGCACCACCACCGTGGCAACCAGCACCTCAAAGCGGACGGTGATGCGCCTCCACCAGGGCAAGCGCGTCTCCACCCCGGCCAGGGTGGCCGGGCCACCGGAAGAATCGGAATCGGCGGCGCTGTGTAAATCCATGCCCCGATATTAGACGCAAATGGTTACACGTCACTCCGTTGGCGTGGGTCAGCGGGCGCCGCCGCGGGCCATCACAGCTGCTGGGTCACCCATCCCGTTACCGAGGCCAGCGCTGCGGGCAGCTTGGAGGCATCGGTGCCACCGGCCATGGCCATGTCGGGCTTGCCGCCGCCCTTGCCACCCACTTGGCTGGCCACAAAGTTCACCAGCTCACCGGCCTTGATGCGGCCCACGCTGTCGGCCGTCACGCCCGCTGCGATCTGCACCTTGTCGCCATCGACAGCTGCCAGCACGATGGCGGCCGTCTTGAGCTTGTCCTTGAGCTTGTCCATGGTGTCGCGCAAGGTCTTGGCGTCGGCACCGGGCAGCACGACGGCAAGTACCTTGAGGCCCTTCACCTCCACTGCCTGCGTCAACAACTCGTCGCCCTGGGCGGAAGCCAGCTTGCCCTTGAGGGCGGCGACTTCCTTTTCCAGCGTGCGGGCGTTCTCCAGCGCCTGGGCAATGCGGGTGTTCAGCTCGGCCACCGGGGCCTTGAGGGTGCTGGCGGCCTGGTTCACGGAGTCTTCCAGGTTCTGCAGATAGGCCAGCGCGTTGGCGCCGGTCACGGCCTCGATACGGCGAATGCCTGCGGCCACACCGCCTTCGCCCACCACCTTGAACAGGCCAATGTCACCCGTGCGCTGCACATGGGTGCCGCCGCACAGTTCGCGGCTGGTGCCAATGTCGAGCACGCGCACGGTCTCGCCATATTTCTCGCCAAACAGCATCATCGCGCCGGTCTTCTGGGCCGACTCGATGTCCATCACGCGGGCCTGCGTGGCCTGGTTGGCCAGGATTTCCTCGTTCACGCGGCGCTCGATCTCGCGGATCTCGGCGTCCGTCACCGGAGAGTTGTGTGCAAAGTCAAAACGCGTGCGGTCGGCGTTGACCAGGCTGCCCTTTTGCTGCACATGGCTGCCCAGCACTTCGCGCAGGGCCTTGTGCATGATGTGCGTGACCGAGTGGTTGCGCATGGTGGCAGCGCGCACGGCGGTGTTGACCTGGGCCTGCACCGTGTCGCCGACATTCAGCGTGCCCACTTCGAGCGTGCCATGGTGACCAAACACATCGGCCTTGATCTTGAGCGTGTCGCCCACCGCAAAACGGGCTGATCCGCTGGTGATGACACCCTCGTCACCCACCTGGCCGCCGCTTTCGGCATAGAACGGGGTCGTGTCGAGCACCACCACGCCGTTCTGGCCTGCTTTGAGGGCTGCAGCGCTTGTTCCATCTACATAAATTGCTACGATTTTTGCAGTCTCGGACAGGTGCTCGTAGCCGGTGAACTGGTTGGCTGCGCCGGTGTACTCCAGCGCCTTGTCCATCTTGAACTTGCCGGCGGCGCGGGCCTGGGCCTTCTGCTTTTCCATGGCGGTCTTGAAGCCGGCCTCGTCCACCTCCACGTCGCGTTCGCGGCACACGTCGTTGGTCAGGTCGAGTGGAAAACCATAGGTGTCGTGCAGCTTGAACGCCACGTCGCCGGGCAACACCTTGGCGCCGCCGTCCAGGGTGGCGTCCAGGATTTCCATGCCGTTGGCCAGCGTTTCAAAGAACCGCTCTTCTTCGGCCTTGAGCACGTCGGTGATGCGCTGCTCTTGCGCGCGCAGCGAGGGGTAGGCATCGCCCATCACGCGCACCAGGTCGGCCACCAGCTTGTGGAAGAACGGCGTCTTCTTGCCCAGCTTGTAGCCGTGGCGGATGGCGCGACGCACGATGCGGCGCTGCACGTAGCCGCGGCCTTCGTTGCTGGGGATCACGCCATCGCTCACCAAAAACGCGGTGGCGCGGATGTGGTCAGCAATCACGCGCAAGGATTTGTGGTTCAGGTCCGTCTCACCGGTTTCGCGCGCTGCGGCCTTGATGAGCGCGTCAAACAGGTCGATCTCGTAGTTGCTGTGCACATGCTGCAGGATGGCGGCCAGGCGCTCCAGGCCCATGCCGGTGTCCACGCACGGCGCGGGCAGCGGCGTCACGGCGCCGGTTTCATCCATGTTGAACTGCATGAACACGTTGTTCCAGATCTCGATGAAGCGGTCGCCGTCTTCGTCGGGGCTGCCCGGGGGGCCGCCGGGGATATGGTCGCCGTGGTCGTAAAAAATCTCTGAGCACGGGCCGCAGGGGCCGGTGTCGGCCATCATCCAGAAGTTGTCAGACTTGTAGCGCCCACCCTTGTTGTCGCCAATGCGGATCACGCGCTCGGGCGGCAGGCCGATTTCCTTGGTCCAGATGTCGTAGGCCTCGTCATCTTCCTGGTACACGGTGGCCAGCAGGCGGTCGGCAGGCAGCTTGTAGACCTCGGTCAGCAGCTCCCACGCCCATTTCAGCGACTCGCGCTTGAAGTAGTCGCCAAAGCTCCAGTTGCCCAGCATTTCAAAGAAGGTGTGGTGGCGCGCGGTGTAGCCCACGTTCTCCAGATCGTTGTGCTTGCCACCGGCGCGCAGGCAGGCCTGCACCGACACAGCGCGGTTGTAGGGGCGCTTGTCGGTGCCCAGAAACACATCCTTGAACTGCACCATGCCCGAGTTGGTGAACATCAGCGTCGGGTCGTTGCCGGGCACCAGCGGGCTGGACGCCACCACGGTGTGGCCCTTGGAGGCAAAAAAGTCCAGGAAGGTCTTGCGGATGTCGGCAACGGTGAATGTAGGGGTCATGGGCTTTTTCTTCACGAACAGAGGTGCTGCGGCAGGCCTGCGCTGCTACCGGCAGGCGAACCAGTGATTTTAGAGGGGTTTCACGCGCCACCGGGCCCCACCCCGATGCCCCGCCTTCAAGCCGAATCCCGCTGTCAACCCTGCTGAGTGGTCATTTCCAGTTTCACGATGCGACCGTCCACCGGATGGTGGACGATCTCGACGCGGTTGCCGTCCTTGTCCCAACCGTGCATCTTGTAGCAGCTGGCTTTGGTGACGGCGAAGCGCTCGATCGAATAGCCCGCGTCCACCAGCTTTTGCAGCATTTGCGCCTGCGTCAGCCGGGTGTCGTTGCGGGCCGCGGTGCACGATGGGGAACCGGCAAAAGCGGATGTGCCCAGCAGCAGTGCAGCGGCTGTGACGCAAAGGGTACGGGTTTTCATGATGATCTCCTGTTGGCATGCCGGATTGACATGGGGATCATTGTGAAAACGCCCCCTGAAGATCGGCTGAACACGCCGCACCATGAACCTGCGCTGCGCCCAAACTCGCCGGGTGCTACGCTTAGACACCAACCGCCCAAACGAGACAAGCATGGACACCAAAACCTCTCCCCTCGCCCAGCTCAATGACCCCACCCTGCTCAAGACCGATGGCCTGATCAACGGCCAATGGGTGGCAGGCACCAGCCGTTTTGACGTGCACGACCCCGCCACGGGCCTCAAACTGGCCGACGTGGCCAACCTGGGCCCGCAGGACGCCGAGGCGGCGATTGCTGCCGCCAACGCCGCCTGGCCCGCCTGGAAGACCAAGACCGCCAAGGAGCGCAGCATCATCCTGCGCAAGTGGTACGACCTGCTCATGGCAAATCAGGACGACCTGGGCCGCATCATGACCGCCGAACAAGGCAAGCCGCTTGCTGAAGCCAAGGGCGAAGTCGCCTATGGCGCGAGCTTTGTGGAATGGTTTGCCGAAGAAGCCAAGCGCATCAACGGCGAAACCCTGCCCCAGTTCGACAACAGCCGTCGCCTGCTGGTCCTGAAGCAACCCATCGGCGTGTGCGCCGCCATCACGCCCTGGAACTTTCCGCTGGCCATGATCACGCGCAAAGTTGCGCCTGCGCTGGCAGCCGGCTGCCCCGTGGTCATCAAGCCGGCCGAGCTGACCCCGCTCACGGCCCTGGCCGTGGCCGAGTTGGCCCAGCGTGCTGGCATCCCGGCAGGCGTGCTCAACATCCTGAGTGCCGACGCCGCCAATTCGATCGCCATCGGCAAGGTACTGTGCGCCAGCGATGTGGTGCGCCACATCAGCTTCACCGGCAGCACCGAAGTGGGCCGCATCCTGATGGCGCAATCGGCACCCACCGTGAAGAAGATGTCGCTGGAACTGGGCGGCAATGCGCCCTTCATCGTGTTCGACGACGCCGACATCGACAGCGCCGTGGAAGGCGCCTTTGCCAGCAAATACCGCAACGCCGGCCAGACCTGCGTGTGCACCAACCGCTTTTACGTGCAGGAAGGCGTGTACGACGAGTTCGTGACCAAGTTTGCCGCCAAAGTGAAAACCGCCAAGGTCGGCAACGGCTTCGAGGACGGCGTGAACCAGGGCCCGCTGATCGAGGAAGCCGCGCTGGTGAAGGTGCAGCGCCATGTCGATGACGCCGTTGCCAAGGGCGGCCAGGTGGTTGCAGGCGGCAAGCGTCTACCAAACCTGGGCTCGGGCCAGTTCTTCGAGCCCACGGTGGTGGCAGGTGCCACGGCCGACATGCTGTGCGCGCGCGAAGAAACCTTTGGCCCTTTTGCGCCGGTCTTTTCCTTCAAGACCGAGCAGGAAGCCATCGATGCAGCCAACGCCACCGAGTTCGGCCTGGCCAGCTATTTCTACAGCCGCGACGTGGGCCGCATCTTCCGCGTGAGCGAGGCGCTCGAATACGGCATGGTCGGCATCAACGTGGGCATTCTGGCCACCGAGCATGTGCCGTTTGGCGGCGTCAAGCAGTCAGGCCTGGGCCGCGAGGGATCGCACTACGGCATCGACGACTACGTGGAAATCAAGTACCTGTGCCTGGGCGACATTCAGAAGTGACCGGCACAGGGCCGGTGAGCCATTGATATATTTTTGATAGCTGCTAACGCTTGCTGGATAAGCGCTAGCGGCCAAAAACACTTCAAATCATTCCACGTCATTTGCGGACCAGGGCGGACTTCACACCAAGGCCCGCCCACACCGCAAAGAACACCGCCGCCCCAAACACCCAGCCCGACAGCGCCCCAGCCATGCCACCCGACAGCAACGTGCCAATGGTGCAGCCCAGGCCCGTCATGGCGCCCCAGCCCAACAGCACGCCACCCAAAAGACCCCGCGCCGCATCGCGCCCAGTAGGCCAGCGCGGCGCAAACTGGCGGCTTGCCAAGGCGGCAATGAATGCCCCCGCCACCAGCCCTGCCAGCAGCATTGCATTGGGAGTGAACCAGGTGGACTGTGGCGCAGTCGCGCAGCCCGCAAAGCCGTCAAGCCCGTCCAGCCGATCGGGAATCCACCCCTGCCCCTGCGCCCACTGGCGCGCCGCACTGCCCAGCGTGGCCGTCACGCCCAGGGGCCGCATGCGCACGATGGCAAACGCGCCAATCAGCCCCACGACCAGCCCGCCCACCCAGTAGTGCCAGCGCCCGGCCCACAGGTTGTGCCACACGGCCCGCAAGGGCCGCACCACACGCGCCTGTGGGGGCCCCGCAGTTTCGCGCGCAAAGCCGCGCCACAGCCACGCCGCCAGCAAGCCCAACCCACCCAGTTGCACCGCCAATGCCCCGCCATACCCCAGGTGGGCCGGCAGCCACACCACCGGCGCATCGGCCACGCTCAGGCTGTACAGCGCGTTCCAGGTCTTGAAGCCCACAATGAAGCCCAGCGCCGAGCCGACAAGCGCAAACGGCGACACCGCCGAGCCCTCGGCCAGCCGGTACCAGTGCGCGCTGATGCACGAGCCCGACACCACCATGCCCGCGCCAAACGACAAGCCCGCCGCCACCAGCACCCAGCTCACCGGGCCGATGTGCATGTCAGGCGGCAGCTTGCCAGGCTGGGGCACCGGCAGCCAGCCGCCCAGCACCACGGTGTAGCACACCACGCCCACCGCCAGCGCCAGCACGATGGCCAGCAGACCGCGCGGATTGCGGTCTTCAAACCAGTCGCGCGCATGGCAATAAAAGCAGAACCGCGAGCGCTGCAGCCCCAGCCCCAGCACCGCACCCGTGACCAGCGCAAACACCAGCGTGCGCCCGCCTGGCAGGCCCTGCAAAGCCTGGGCCGCCACGCCCAGCGCCACCAGCAGCGCCACAGCCGCCAAAGAAGTGAAGTTGATCCTGAATGTCATAAGCCTGCGCAAAAAAAGCCCGCACAAAGGCGGGCTGTAAAAGAGACCCCCTACCGAAAGTCACAACGTGTTTTTCCCTGTTGCGCCCTCTTCCCCATTGCGTGTTGCTTACTTGGCAGCCCAGATGGTGCCTGCCGGGTTCGAGATAGGCACACCCACCGCATTGCCGTATTCGGTCCACGAACCGTCATAGTTCTTCACGCTGTAGCCCAGGATCTTGGACAGCGCGAACCAGGTGTGGCTGGAACGCTCGCCGATGCGGCAGTAGGTGATGATGGGCCGGCTGCCGTCCACACCCACGCTGGCGTAGAGCTTTTTCAGGTCGTCGGCCGACTTGAAGGTGCCGTCTTCCTTGACCGCCTGGCCCCAGGGCACATTGGCAGCGCCGGGAATGTGGCCAGCGCGAATGCTCAGCTCGGGCACACCCGCAGGGGCAAAAATCTTGCCCGAATACTCGTCGGCCGAGCGGATGTCCACCAGCCTGGCGTTGCTCTTGCCTTCGGCGGCTGCCAGGGCGTCCGTCAGGCGGGCGCGCAGGTCGGTGTTCACCCTGGTCACCTTGTAGCTGGTGGCTGCCAGATCGGGCACGCGGTTGTTCAGCGGCAGGTTCTCGGCCTCCCACTTCTTGCGGCCGCCGTCGAGCAGCTTCACGTTCTTGACGCCATAGATGTCAAACACCCACGCGCCCCAGGCAGCAAACCAGTTGTTGGTGTCGCCGTAAAGCACCACCGTGGTGTCTTGCGCCACGCCCGCCTTGGACAGCAGCGCTTCGAACCCTTCCTTGCTCACGATGTCGCGGCGCACGCGGTCGTTCAGATCCTGGTGCCACGAGAAGTTGACCGCACCCGGAACATGGCCGCGCTCATACAGGCCCGGATTCACGCTCACCTCCACGATGCGCACCTGCTGGTTATCGAGGTTCTGTGCCAACCACTCGGTGGTAACCAGCGGCCCGGCCGGAATGGGCGTGGCGGCAAACACCGCGCTGCACAGCAGCATGGCGCCGCCCAGCGCTGAAACGCGAAGCCAGCTGTGCGCCGACTGCGCGAAATTGCTTGTGCGGAGTGAAGAAGTGTTCATCGTCGTCCTTTCCATGTCATTGAGATCACGGGGCCAGCGGCACCCGACAGCTGCAATTTAGAAGGAACGCGGCAAGGGGCCAACCAAACAAAACGGCTATGGATATGCGAAATCTGCGCTTGCCTGCGGCGCACGCAGACATGGCGACGCCTGCGCTAGGCACGCGGTGCAAATCAGAGAAACCGGGGGGGATGGCGAGAAGGCGATCAGCCAGGAAGGGCTGGAGCGGGTGATGGGAACATCACGCCGCACTCAAATCGTTGATTGATAACGGGTTTATTCCGTTGGCGCTACGGAATCAGGCCAAATTATGTACCTGTAGCGAGCCCTCGGCAACTCGGCGCGGCCGTTGCTGCCGCATTGGCTCACCCAGAGCCGTCAGACACTGCCCAGTGCCAGATGCACAACAGCCCCCAGCCTATCCCAGGCTCATCCAGCCACCTCACGTCTCACGCAGGGGCAACGCCGTCCGGCAGGAAGCCACCATGTTCATCGTCATGCAGGCTGAGGTACTCAAGTCGCCATTGATCCACGCGCCGAAGATCGGCGAGGGTCATGTGCGTATCCGGGACTGGCTCGCAGGCGTCGAGGGCGATTTCCGTTGCCGCATCGGGAGGGCCGTACGCTTCGATGAAAAGCGCTCGCAATTGTTGCACTACGCTTTCGGCGGACTCACGCGCGCCTGGCCCACCCTCGATGGCGTCATAGGCCACCGATATGGACAGCGCATAGGGTTCACCATCAGAAGCCTCGATGCCTCGCTGCTCACCCAGATCGAAGAACAATCCCACCAGATGTCGGGCTTCGGGAGCGAGGATGCGGGCGATCCGGCTCTTGACGTCTCTCTTGCCGACACGCTTCGCAAGCCGGTTCTCGAAGGCGTTGGGGAACGCGGGCCGGCCATAGCGTGCCGCCAGCCATTGCTTCAGGGTGCGCTTCGATTCATCCGAAAGCGACGCTTCAAGAAACCGAGACGCGCCCCGGCCAAACTCGACTCTCGGGATGGACCTTTTCTCCGCATGCCGCAACTCCAGCACCATCGATCCTCCATCCGCCTTGTCATACGCAAGATGCAGCCGCCGGGGGTTCTTGGCATGGGACAGTTGCGGATCCTCACGGGCATCGCCGATCAAGTCCGCCACGATGACCTCAATACAGGGTTCGTGCGGGTGAGGAATGTCACAGTCGTGGGAGATCACGACAGCGAAGCGGCCATCCTCCAGTGACTCGACCAATCCCAGTTGCAGCGATCCATCGCTGGTCAGCAAATCTCCCTGCCGCCATGACGTCTCCCGGTCCAGCATCGCGCGATCCCCGAATCACTGCTCGGGATAGCCAGGAATGGAAGCAGCGGAACGCCAATCATCCGTTGGCGCGGCCTTGCTCTTGGCCAGTCCCGACCTTTCGTATGCCGCATCCATGGCCTGAGCCTCTGAAATCAGCGTTTGGACATGCTCCATGACAGTCTGGTTTGCAGCGATGAGATCCAGGAGAGACCTGCCGTCAAACGCCTTCATCTTCAGCATCATTGGCGCCCGTTTGACGCCTGCTTCGCGAAAGGCGTCGGCCACTTGGCTGAGTGCCTGTATCCGAGCGAAGTTGTCCGCTTCTGGCGTCGACTCCCCCCCCAGCCATTTGTAGATCGCTTGCCGGGAAACACCAAAGGTCCCGGCGAGATCAGCGATTGCTGGATTGAGCACCTCACGGATGTTGGCCAGATGCTCCGAAGCGCTTCGCAGATCGGGACGAACTGCCTCCTCGCCATCCACCTCGATTTCGACGTGAATGGGAGTCCGCGCCTCCACCAGCCTGCGCCATTCCCCCGCCCGGGTCACATCGAACACGCTGCCAGTACCGCCAACCAACTGCGTGATCCCCATCAGGGCGAAGGCAGCCGTGGCCGCGACTCGAACGGGTACGATCGACGGCGAAGTCCTGATTGTCGGGAATGTCTCGGTGTACATGTGGGGGGCTCCAGCGTTACGCCCATGCCCGGCGCGCGTGATCCGTGGTGGTCGCCTTGAACACGGACTTGATTGGGACATGCAGCGAGCGCAGTTGTTCTTCGAGCTTGCCGAGATCGATAGGCATGCGACCTTCGCAGAAATGGTCGGTATCGAGCACACCATGCTCACGTGGCGTGGACATGGCGAAACGCGGATTCAGTGCCAGCCCGTTCGGCAGCATATCGGGAGGGAAACCAAGCTGCGCCGTTGCTCTGTATACCCTTGCAACCAAGGTTCCGACGGGAACGAGTGGACCAACATCGGTTGAAAACACGGACTCACTCATTGCGTGTCGGCGAACCGCGTCGAATCCCACCCCATGGACGCCACCGACAAGGTACTGTTCAACGGACTCTCCGTCTGATGGCACCACCGCATCCAGATAGCGCAACCCAAGCCGCCCCACGTGGTCAAGGCTGACCGCATCATGCACGGCATCCAACCCACGCAGTAATTCCGGAATGAATGTCTTGTGGGTGTCGTAATGCGTCGTATGAAACGTGATTGTCGAAGGGGACAGGATGAAGCCCGCAGATCGATCACTCCTGGTCAGGAGCCAGGATACCGTTTGCTGGATCTTTGGTTCGGCTTGTTGTGCTTGGCCTGGCCCGGACACGACCAAGTGAGTGACCTGCTGCGGCTCGAACAAGGGATACCCTTCACGACGCAGTCGATCTTGTATTTGGTCGACATACTTGACCATGGCCGCCACCGGATTGAAATGCGCCTGTGCCAGCGCGTAGTACACCGGCGCATTGGACATTCGTTCGCTCACAGGCCGCTCCATCTTCTCGGTTGACACTTCAGTTGCCAGTTTACACCATGGTTGACATCCATTCTAGGGGACTTGCTCAATGCGGCTGGATGAGGGGGACGCAAGCTGAGGAGAAGGCGCCGTCAAAAGCCTTCCATTACGTCGACACTCCCGCTCGCGCCACCATCGCCGGCTCCCGACGTTCGCCCAGCCGGCTGCCCTTGCCTGCGGGAAACGCTGCGCACCCGCTGTGGCAACAATTCCCGCACCAGTTCCATGCCAAGGGCGTCCTTCTCCAGGGTTATCGCCCGTGACAGGTCATCGAGCCGGCCCAGCACGTGCAGCGCGCGCAGGAAGGTGTGCAGCGCGGTGCCGGGATAGCCATCTTCCATGCGCCTGACGGTGCTCAGGGACGTGCCGATGCGCTGCGCCAGGTCTTCCTGGCTCAGGCGGCGCATGCGCCGCGCCGCCGAGATGTCCTGCCCCAGGCGGCGCAGCGCACGCGCGACGGGCTGCGGCATCGCCACCTGCGCTCCAGAGCGCTTCTGACCGGAAGAGGACATGAATTAAGCCGCAAATATGAATTTAATTCAGCAATAAGCATTCAAATTTGAATGCATAAGTATGATCTAGTCAACAAGCCCAAGTTTGGAATTAGTAGGCAATGAAAAGGCTGGCTTCTGTCGGTCCGCTGCTACCCCGCTTGCAGTTCTGGGGACCACGCGCTGCGCCATCGCGCTGTCTGATCGCTGCATGACGATCAGGCCACCAATGTCCAATGAGACCCGACAGGCAATCCCCTCGTCATCGCTCAGTCCTGTCGTCGGAACTACCCAATCGCTCCTTCCCATGAGTGCGGAACCGGACTGTCATGCTTTGTCGATCTAGAGGCAGACCTCCCGCGTCTTGCCCGAAACCTCGCCGCACTCCGTCGAAGCGCCATCGCCACGCCTGTTTCTGCCCGAACTGCGTCTGCTGATAGACCGTCGCTGTCTTGCACGCCGGTAACGCCCAGGCTCGAACGCAAGAAGACCGAATTCGTCTTTCGCCACGATGGCGTCTGTAGCAAAACCTCGTTATCGAGCCATCCTGCCATGAGCAGTCAACCGCTTGAAGCATACCGCCACGCAGAGGCTCGGGGCTGGTGGACAAGCGCCATATCGACAGGCGGCTGCTCTGGTGAACATCCGTCATCCCGGCCTTTCCCACAAGCCAAGCCGCCACCGTCTCGAGCCGTGAAGGCGCGTCCCGGCAGCGATTCCAATCAACGAGGGAAACAGATGTCCTGAATCCGGTTACCAGGGAGCAGCCATGCGAAAGCCACCTTCATTCGACGTCCAAGCCAAGGTCTTCTATCGTCCGATCGAGGCGGCCATCCATTGGGCGGGGCTGTCACGCTTCGAGCGCCGCATCCTTGATGTCGCCAAGGGGATGAACTGGCTACCGGAGCACGCTGCACTGGCGCGCTGGCCACAGCTTCGCCTGAACGCAGAACGGATCTACGACGCCCTGGTGCATCTCGACCTTCCCTACGGCAAGGATGGCATCACGAGCAACGACCCCGCCTTGCTCGATGACCCCGGCCTCACGATCCGCCACGTCGATCTGAAGGCCTGGATGATCCGTTTCTATCCCGACCAGCGACCGGCCTTCCTGTTCGATGCCTTCGAGCGTCACCTGCATCCGGCCGTCAGTGTCGATGCCGTGCAGGCACTGGTCATGGATCGCGAGGCGTTGAAGCTCCAGCTTGCCGACAGGGTGCAAGCCTGGGATGCGCTCTATGCCCAGTTCCAGGCGCTCAGCCAGGAGCATCAGGCGCGCACGGAGCGCGAGAAGCGTTCCGGGGTGCCGGGCGCCCGCAGTGAGTCCACCTACCTGAACATCGTTGGCGGTCTTCTGACCCTGCTGCTGGGCAAGTCGCCCAATGGCGTTCCCTATTCGTCCTTCGAGACGCTGGAATCGGTCATCAGTGCGCTGGTTGCCCACTACGGCGACAAATCCGGGATCAGCGAGCGAACGCTGTGGGCGAAGTTTTCGGCAGCCAGGCGTCATCTCGCCACCCAGGACCGCTGACTGCAAGTGCAGACGCCGAGCCTGCACTTGCGGTGACTGCGCGGGAACCGCGCTATTGAATACGGGGCACGTCCATCACCGCCGCTACACAGCGCCAAGGAGTGCCCCTCGTGACTGCCCAGACCATCGCCACCGCGACGCCGAACGAACACCGCATCCTGCGCCGCGCGGAAGTCGAGGCCAAGACCGGCTTCAAGCGCGCCCACATTTACAACCTGATCAAGGAGGGCAAGTTTCCCAAGCCCCTGCGCCTCGGGGTACGCGCCATCGGCTGGGATTCGGTGGAGATCGATCAGTGGATCACCGATCGACTCAGGGAACGGGCGTGAGCCCGCGCTCCGTCGGAATCCCTTCCACGAGGAGTCGCGCCATGCAGGTGGTATCCATCATTTCGACCAAGGGTGGCGTCGGCAAGACGACCACCGCGGCGAACCTGGGCGGCTTCATCGCCGATGCAGGGCTGCGCGTGCTGCTGCTGGACCTGGACGTACAGCCCACCTTGTCGAGCTACTTCACGCTCGGCACGCATGCGCCTGCCGGTATCTACGAGATGCTGGCCTTCAACGAGCAGCGTATCGAGCAATTGGCTTCGCAGACCGCTGTGGCAGGTCTCGACCTGGTGGTGTCGAACGACCACCGCGGCGAACTGAACACACTGCTGCTGCATGCACCCGACGGGCGCCTGCGCCTGCGTCACCTGCTTCCCTCGCTGGCGTCGCACTACGACCTGCTGCTGATCGATACCCAGGGAGCGCGCAGTGTGCTGCTGGAGATGGCGGTACTGGCCTCCAGCCTGGCGCTGTCGCCGGTGACACCGGAAATCCTGGCGGCGCGTGAGCTGAGGCGCGGCACGCTGCAACTGATCGAGGACATCGCTCCGTATCGGCACCTCGGCATCGAGCCGCCACCGCTGCGCTTGCTCATCAACCGTGTGCATCCGGTTTCGTCGAACGCCCGACTGATCCAGCAGGCCCTGCGACAAGTGTTCCAGGCGCACGCTGGCATACAGGTCCTGAACACCGACATCCCGGCCATCGAAGCCTACCCACGTGCCGCAACACGAGGACTGCCGGTGCATCGCGTCGAGTACCGGCAACCAGTGGGCCGTACTGCCCCTGCGGCGTTGGAGACGATGCGTGCGCTGGCTGGCGAGCTGTTCCCGGCATGGAGGGAGCGCTTTGCATGCGTTACCGGCAGAGGCCGCGCAGGGGGAGCCAGTCATGGCGAACGCGCATGAACTGGCCCGCGGCCATGCGCGGCTGCGCGCGCTGATCGAGTTCGCGCTGGGCGAAGGTTGGCACGTGAAACGCACGCGCGGCGGGCACCTGATGTTCACCAAGCCCGGCTGCGCCGCGATCTATACCAGCTCGACCGCGAGTGATCACCGCGCCAGCCGCAACGCACGCGCGCAGCTTCGCCGCGCCGATCGTCAGGCACCGGTGGCATCTCGGGAGAGCAGCGATGGCTGAGCCGACGCCGCAGGACATGGCCGCCAAGCTGCTGGCCACCGGCTTCGAGCGCAGCGGTCCTTCGGCCGGGGCGTTGACCGACCCCATCGCCGACACACCGATGGTGGTGACGCTGGACGAGCTGCGCCCCTATGAACATGACCCGCGCGTGACGCGCAACCCGGCCTACGAGGAAATCAAGGCGTCGATCCGCGAACGCGGGCTGGACGCGCCGCCGGCGATCACGCGCCGGCCGGGCGAGGCGCACTACATCATCAGGAACGGTGGCAATACGCGGCTCGCCATCCTGCGCGAACTGTGGAGCGAGACCAAGGAGGAACGCTTCTTCCGCATTGCATGCCTGTTCCGCCCATGGCCGGCGCGCGGCGAAATCGTGGCGCTGACCGGGCACCTGGCCGAGAACGAGTTGCGCGGCGGGCTGACCTTCATCGAGCGGGCGTTGGGCATCGAGAAGGCGCGCGAGTTCTACGAGCAGGAAAGCGGCCAGGAGCTATCGCAAAGCGAACTTGCGCGGCGGCTGACTGCCGACGGCTATCCGGTGCCGCAGTCGCACATCAGCCGTATGAACGATGCGGTGCGCTATCTGCTGCCGGCGATCCCGACGCTGCTGTACGGCGGATTGGGCCGGCATCAGGTGGAACGGATCGCGGTACTGCGCAAGGCGTGCGAGCGCACCTGGGAGCGGCGTACGCTGGGCCGCACCGTGGCCGTGGACTTCGCCACCTTGTTTCAGGACGTGCTGACGCAGTTCGACGCACAGCCGGACGACTTCTCGCCGCAGCGGGTGCAGGACGAACTGGTGGGCCAGATGGCCGAGTTGCTGGAGGCCGACTACGACACGCTGGCGCTGGAAATCAACGACAGCGAAAGCCGCCAGCGTGCGCTGACCAGCGAACCGGCGGCGCCGATGCCTTCGGCGGCGTCTGTCGTGCCTGCTGCTCCTTCCGCACCGGTCTCCGCACCTCAGCAGCTACCCGGGTCGTCCGTACCGCGCGACACCACGCCGGTCTCGCATGCGGTGTCAGCAGCGACACCGCCTGCATCGCCCGAAGCGCCAGAGGACCAGCGCGGACCACGCGACGAGCGCCTGCAAGGGCACATCGTGACACCGGCACCGACCACCGAGCGCCTGCAGTCCATCCAGCGGATGGTCGCCGACCAGCTTGGCGACAAGCTGCCCGACTTCGAGGCCGATGCGCTGCGTGCGATCCCCGTACAGGTCGGCGGGCTCTATCCCATCTCGGACGTCTGGTACGTCGAGCCGGGGCTGGACGCGCCGGATCGCCTGCGCGTGCACATCGCGCAGTTCGCGCGCGAAATCGGCGAGGAAGCGGCGGTTGCCGACCACATCGAGGCCTGCGTCGGCGGCATCGGCTTCGTCTGCGTGGCGCCGGCCGTGGGCCAGGCGAAGGTGCTGCCGGCGTTCGCGCGGGCGGTACTGACCCTGCTGCATGCGCTGAGTGCGGCGCCACCCGCCGCGAACGGATTGGACCGCGCGCGGCTGGCCGACGAACTGGCGGCGCTGCTCCATGGCCACGGCGGCTCGGCTACACGTCTGAGCGATGCTGCGCTGGTGAAGCTGTTCCGTCTGCTGCGCCTGGCGCGCCGGCTACTGGATCTGGAAGCCGGCGTAGCGAGCCAGGATTCCTGAGCGCAGGAGGCTCCCGCATGTCGGCACCGCACCCACTCAACCAGGCCGTGATCGCCCAGGCCCTGCATGACCTGCGCAACGGCCAGTTGCGCCGCTGCAAGGCCATGGGCTTCGGCGAGGAGGAACTGGATGCGCTGAAGCACCCCGAACTCGTGAGCATGCTGGTGAATGCCACGGTGTCGTGGTGTTCGGTGTCGGTGAACCGGGAAGTGTTGAAGCGGCTGCTTAGCCAGGTGCACGACGTGGAGCGGGAGATCGCTACGGTGGACCGCATGCTGCGCCTGGGGGCGAGCACGGAGATGGTCAGCAAGTTCTACGGCCTCACGCATCAGGAAGTGGCGCTGCGCCGCGACATCCTCGGGCTGCCCAAGCGCAAGGGCCGGCATCCGGTGCTCGACGAGGCGCAGGACGTGGCCTTGTGGGAACGCTGGAAGGCCGGCGTCGCCGAGCGCCATGTCGCCCTGACCGACGACATGGCGATGCTGGCACTGACCATGGACCTGGCCGAGGCCATGAGCCTGCCTATGTCGGTGATCTGGTCGGCGATACGGAACTGGATCGACCAGGGGCTGGTGTAGCCATGGCCACGTCCGGCACACCACGGCGCGAAGGTCCCGTTGCGCTGTCGGCGGTGTTCGACGAGGCGCTGCGGCACCTTGGGCCGCAGGAACCGGCACAGGGCACCGCGCCGGCCGCCGACGGGTTCCTCTACAGCGGCAACCGCCATGAGAGCGTGCCGCGCCGACTGTTCCTCGACCGGCGCCTGACCCCGCTGGAGCGCAACGCCTGGCAGGTGTTCCGCCTGCAGCTCAACGACGACGGCGTGACCGCCTTTCCCACCTACGACCAATTGCGCCCCTACCTGGCCTCGATGCCCTGCGGGGCGCAAGCCTCGCACGAAACCGTGGCGCGCGCCCTGACGCTGCTGCGGCTGACGCGCTGGCTGAGCCTGGTGCGACGACGGCGCGACCCGAAGACCGGCCGCATCCAAGGCAACCTCTACGTGCTGCACGACGAACCGCTGTCGCCCTTCGAGGCGATGCAACTTGATGCCGACTACCTCGGACTGGTCAGCCAGGCGCTCACGCACGCGGCGAAGGCGGTGCAGATCGTGGGCATGAACACGCTCAAGGAGATTGCCGAAGACCCGCTGCTCAGCGGCCGCACGCTGCCGACCCGCCTGCAGGTGCTGGCGCAGCGCATGGCGCTGCATGGATGGACGACGCCAGGTTATCCACAGGAGGGTGCGGACCACGAATCCGAAGAAGGCCAGGAAGCCCTTCTTCGGAATGCTGCGCGCCCGTCTTCGGAATCCGAAGCAGGGCCGAAACCCGCGCCGGATAGCTCTCTTCGGATTCCGAAGGAGGACCGTACAGTACGTAATGATCGTATAAATGAAGTACGTACAGTACCAGTACCGCGCGCGAGGGCCTTGCAGAACCTGCGGCTGCCAGACCGCTTCCAGCGTTTGAAGCACGAGCAGCAGTCCGGCGCGCTGGTGGCCTTGCGGCAGGTGGACGAAGCCCAGCGGCAGGCGGTGCTGGACGAATGGGAGGCGCGCTGCTGCAACAGCTCGGTGCGCAACCCGGCTGGCTACCTGTTCGGCATCATCCAGAAGGCGATCCGTGGGGAGTTCAAGGCCTGGGCGGGCGACAGCGCCACGGTGTCGCCTGCTTCCCGTCCACCCGCGCCGGCACCGGCGCCATCGGCACCGCCGGTATCCCCCGAAGTGGCGCGCGCCCACCTGGCGCGGCTGCGGGCGGCCCTGCGCGACCCGTGACCGGCCGAGCTATCCCCAGGGGATAGCCGGGACAGGGAGCCTTCTGGCGGGCAGTCGGCCCGGCCCTGGCTCTTGCGCGAGTCTCAATTGAGATACAAAATACAGCCTGATGCACAAACAGGAGAGCCGAGATGGCCGCACAGACTTCGATGCTGCATATCCGAGTGGACGACAAGCTCAAGGCCGATGCCGCCGAGAAGCTCGCCGGGGTCGGCCTCACGGTTTCGGATGCCGTGCGCATCCTGCTGACCCGCGTGGTCAAGGAAGGCGCGCTGCCGGCTGGCCTCACGGCCGACCCGGAGGCCTACGATGCTTGGTTCCGGGCGAAGGTCCAGGAGGCGCTGGCCGACACACGGCCGCCGGTGCCGCACCAGCAGGTCATGGACGAGGCGCAGGCCCTGATCGACAGGAAGCGGCGTGCGCGTACTTGAGTGGCGGCAAGCTGCCCGCGCCGACCTGCTGGCGATTGTTGACTACATCTCGGACGACAACCCCGATGCCGCGCAGCGGTTGAAGGACGATATCGAGGCCAAGGCCGCAAAGCTGCCGGAGCGCCCGAAGCTCTACCGGCCTGGCCGCGTGGCCGGCACGCGGGAGATGGTCGTGCGTGCGAACTACGTGGTGGTCTACATGGAGGACACCCGCGCGGTGTCCATCCTGCGCGTGTTGCACGCCGCGCAGCAGTGGCCGCCGGCACGGGAGTGAAGGCGGTTTTCCTTACTGGAGATTCACCATGAATGCCAAGGAGCCTGACGCAGCCAAACTCAAGGCGCTGCAGGAAGCAGCTTGCATGGGCTGGGCCGACATCGCCGTCGGCCGCCATGCCGATGTCGCCGACGGCCAACTCGAAGGTTTCATTGCACAGTTGGGACAGCAAGCGGCGCTTGCCGTCGCTACCCGCCGCGAGGCTATCCCCAGGGGATAGCTGGGACAGCCAGCCTTCCCGCCACGGAGCAACCGGGCGCAAGCCGATTGCGGTTTGTTGACTGACGGTCTTCCGGTCGGTGCCGATGCTGGCGACTCTTTCCCTTACCGCGAGTCGTCACCCATGGCCTATGAACCCATGCAATTGAATCTCGGGTCGCTGCGCAGCGCGATGTCGCTGACGCTGCACACGCACCACGCCTCCCGCATCTGGCATGGCCGCGCACCTTCAGAAGGACGCGCCGGCATCATCGGCCTCAACGGCTTCATCAGCGCGATGAACAAGATGAAGCGCGGCGCCGAGCAGGACGATCCGTACTCCGATTTCTGGATGCTGCGTATCGAAGACAAGCTGGAGCAGACCAAGAGCACGCTGCAGGCGCTGCGCGAACAGGTGGATCAGGCCTTGGCCGACGTGCCAGCGGCGCTGTCTCTGGGCGAGAACATGAACGTGCAGCCGGTGAAGCTGCCGCTGTTCGTGAATGCCCAGCTCGGCTTCATGGCGGTGTATTTGCTGGCCGACTACGACGACCTGGCACGCAAACTCATCCTGGCGCACCACACGGCGCTGATCGACCGCAGCACCTTGGAGCGCTGGCTCAATGACGGCGCGCACGCGCTGCGCAGCCTGTTCTCGCTGGCCCAGCAATACCGCTACTCGGGCACGACGCGCGACGACTTCGCTGCGAAGAACGCCGCGGCGCGAGCGGCGCTGGAGAAGTTCGGCGAGTTGCCGCAGGACGTGCTGGAAGGCACGCGCCGCTCGCGCTTCGCGCCACCCATCGCACGGCGGGCGAACCGGCCCGGTGCGCCGGCTGCGGCGCCTGCCGCCGATACGGTGAAGCTTGCACCGAAAGATGGCGCACCCGATGGGGCACCAGACGAGGATGCCACGACATGACGGCATTGACCCCTTCCGCGCACTTCGTTTCGCTGGAACAGACGGACTTCCGGCGGCTGGAACATGCGACCTACCTAAAAGGCCTTTTACAGCCCTTTAAGGGTAAGGGGAGTCTGGAGACCTGGGCCAGCCAGTGCGCAGCGCTGCGCGACGACCTGATTGGCCTGGCGCAGCGGCGCGTGCTGCCCCAGGCGCGCGCCTACCCCTTCAGCCTGCTCCACGTGCAACTGGCCCAGCAGGCCACTGGCGCAGGGACGACCTTCCTGCGCTGGCGCAACCTCGACCGTTCCTCCATGGGCGTGGCGTTGTGGGAGGCCCTGCTGGCCAACCCAGCGACGCCGGCATCGCTGATCGACGAGCTGTACGCGATCGAACTGCAGCGCATCGTGCTGAACATGCAGATCAGCCTGACCCACAGCATCGCTCGCCAAGCCCAGGAATGCGCGAACAAGGCCGCGCAGGCCGAAGCGGCTTACCTGCGGCGCGTCCACGGGCATACCGCGTCCGTTCCACCCACCACCAAGGAGTCACCATGAGCACGCACTTCGTCGGCGAGGGCAACATCGGTTCTGCGCCGGACTACCGCGAATTTCCGAACGGCAACGACGAGCCACGCCGGCTGCTTCGCCTGAACGTCTATTTCGACAACCCGATCCCGAAGAAGGACGGCGAGTACGAAGATCGCGGCGGCTTCTGGGCGCCCGTGGAGCTGTGGCACCGCGACGCCGAGCACTGGAAGACGCTGTACCAGAAAGGTATGCGGGTGCTGGTCGAGGGCCGCACCGTGCGCGACGAATGGGAGGACGCCGACGAGAACGAGCGGGTGACCTTCAAGGTCGAGGCCCGGCGCGTGGGCATCCTGCCGTACCGCATCGAGTCGGTGGCGCTGAGCGCCAAGCCAGCCGGCGGACAGTAGCTCGCCAATCGTCGCCGCCCCCGAGGGCGGCTGTAGCAACCGTCATGCGCCCGCGATGCACCAGCGAGCTATCCCCAGGGGATAGCTCCAAGTTAGTCCACGGCGTTCCAGCCGCCCTCCCGAAACGACGCTCTTGCTGTGCCAGCTCCTGCGGTCTATGCGCACCGCTGCGGCAACGGATCGCCTGCCGATCACAAAGCGGCGTCTGCATCAATCGGCTTCCTTGCTGCCGGCATCTCCTGGCCCTGCCAAGCTGGCGCTCATCCGATGAACCGCACATTTCCAAGGAGGCTTCATGCGCGTGTTCCTGTGCGAGAAGCCGTCCCAGGGCAAGGACATCGCCCGTGTGCTGGGCGCTGGCCAACGCGGCAACGGCTGCTACAGCGGTGCGGGTGTCGTCGTGACCTGGTGCATCGGTCATCTGGTGGAGGCAGTTCCACCCGAAGGCTACGGCGAGCAATACAAGCGCTGGACCATCGAGCAACTGCCCATTCTTCCTGAGCGTTGGCGTGTCGAGCCCAAGGCGGCGACCGCAGCGCAATTCAAGGTCGTGCAGCAGCTCGTCGCCAAGGCGCGCGAGCTGGTGATTGCGACCGACGCCGACCGTGAGGGCGAGATGATCGCCCGCGAGATCATCGACCTGTGCGGCTACCGCGGGCCGATTCAGCGCCTGTGGCTGTCGGCGCTCAACGATGCGTCGATCCGCAAAGCGCTGGGTGCGCTCAAGCCGTCCGCCGAGACGCTGTCGCTGTATTTCTCGGCACTCGCCCGATCGCGCGCCGACTGGCTGATCGGGATGAACCTGAGCCGCTTGTTCACACTGCTGGGGCGCCAGGCCGGCTATACCGGCGTGCTGTCGGTGGGGCGCGTGCAGACGCCGACGCTGAAGTTGGTCGTCGATCGCGATCGCGAGATCGCGCGATTCGTCTCCGTGCCGTATTGGGCCGTGGGCGTGCTGCTATCCCATGCCGGCCAGTCCTTCACCGCGAGCTGGATACCGCCCGAAGGCAGCACGGATGCAGCGGGTCGCTGCCTTCAGCAGCCGGTGGCGCAGCAGGCTGCGGATCGCATTCGCGTGGCACGCGATGCGCAGGTCGTGTCGGTGGACACCGAGCGCGTGCGCGAGGTACCGCCGCTGCCGTTCGACCTGGGCACGCTGCAGGAGGTGTGCTCCAAGCAGTTGGGCCTCGACGTGCAGGAGACGCTGGACATTGCCCAGACGCTGTACGAGACGTACAAGGCGACAACGTATCCGCGCTCGGATTCGGGCTACCTGCCCGAGAGCATGCTGGCCGAGGTGCCGACCGTGCTCGAAAGTCTGGTCAAGACCGACCCCAGCCTGCGGCCGCTGATCGAGCGCCTGGATCGCCAACAGCGTTCGCGAGCGTGGAACGACGGCAAGGTCACGGCGCACCACGGCATCATTCCCACGCTGGAGCCCGCGAACCTCTCGGCGATGAGCGACAAGGAGCTGACCGTCTACCGGCTTATCCGCGCCCACTACCTCGCGCAGTTCCTGCCGCATCACGAGTTCGACCGGACGGTGGCGCAGCTCACGTGCGGCGGGCAGTCGCTGGTGGCAGTCGGCAAGCGGATCGCGATGGCCGGATGGCGCCAGGTGCTGGCGGCGCCGGCCGTTGACGACACGGACCGGGACGATGCGCAGCACAGCCAAGTGTTGCCGCCGTTGAAGGCTGGCGATGCCTGTCAAGTCGGCCAGGTCGAGCTGAAGGCATTGAAGACGCTTCCGCCCAAGCCCTACACGCAGGGCGAGCTGGTCAAGGCCATGAAGGGCGTCGCCAAGCTCGTGACCGACCCGCGCCTGAAGCAGAAGCTGAAGGACACCACCGGCATCGGCACCGAGGCGACACGCGGCAACATCATCAGCGGGCTGCTGGCCCGCGGCTATCTCTTGAAGAAAGGCCGCGCCATCCGCGCATCGGATGCGGCCTTCACGTTGATCGACGCCGTGCCGGCCGCTATCGCCGACCCGGGGACTACGGCGGTGTGGGAGCAGGCACTGGACATGATCGAGGCCGGCCAGATGACGTTGGACACCTTCATCGCCAAGCAATCGAGTTGGGTCGCCCAGATCGTGCAGCAGTACCGCGGCGCGACCCTCGACTTCAAGCTGCCGCCCGCGCCGAACTGCCCGCAGTGCGGCGCACCGATGCACCAGCGCAGCGGCAAGATCGGCGCGTTCTGGTCGTGCAGCCATTACCCGGACTGCAAGGGTACACAGCCGGTCGAAGATGCCCCGGCAAACAAGCGCCGCGCATCTGGCCGCACCTCCAGCACACCGCGGCGGCGCCCCAGGGCGAACTGACGCCCACGTCTCCCGCTGCCACGCCGGCTCCTGCCGACGGCGTGGCAAACCTCCCGCGCCCCGCGGGACTCCCCAGCGCGCGTTCCCTTCTGCAACGGTGTGCGCGTCCTGCACAGGCCTCACGGCTGGCAGGGCGAGAAGGTCATTGTTCCGTCGAACCGCGCGCAACGCGGTTCCGTTGATCCAGGTTGTTCCGTCCATCCACGAGCGGTCTCCTGACGCCTTGGCCCGCATGGCTGCGAGGTGCCAGGAGACCGCTTGTGGTCGACGGTATTCGGTGCCGGTGCCCGCCGGCGAAACAACGGGTTCCCTTTGTGTGTGGATGCACGCCAGAGGATGCCGGCCCCAGCCACGAAACGGGCCGGGTGAGATTGCTGACGCGGCGAATGGCTTTGACGACGGCCTGGCCTGCTTGCAGCCCACAGGTGGATTGATTCTTCTCCAGCCGAAGCCCTACGGGGCTTCGGCGCCTTTGTCGTGGGCGGACAGATCGTGCACTGCTGCTGCCGGCAGTGCTCGGGCCAAACCGGACGGCGGGCGGTTCCGTTTGATCGGCGACGGTGCGCCGCCGCGCTTCCATCCTTCCCGCATGTGTCGCTGACGGTCGTCAGCACCATGCCCTGGCAGCTCCGGTCTTCAAGGCTGCAACGCGCCTCGCCGCGTTGACCGATCCAGTCCGCCTCGCACCGACCACCGCGGACGCGCGTCGCCACGACGCGGGTGCTTTCGATGTTCAACCTTTCGGGAGGTCTCCGCTCCCGACAGGGCGTGGTGCTCCCGGTCTTCAACCACCAGGAGAAACCATATGTCCCTCGCGTTCGCATCGGCACCTTTGAGTGCTGAACAGGCCCGCGCCGAATCCATCGGCTACCAGGCCCTGGCCTACGTTGGCAAGCGCCTGCCCCTGCAGGTGCTCTGCAGCGCAGCCGGCCACTACATCGGCACCGCCGATGCGGATGGTCCCGTCTCGCGCGAGTCGGTCAGCTTCTTCCGCTCGCACCACGCTGCCGAGCACGCCCTGCAAACGGGCCGCTGGCAGCAGCGCCTCCACCCGTGAATCCCATCATCAGGAGCCCCCGTCATGAACCGTGCTCTGCCTCAAGAGGTACTTGATCAGATCAAGCTGGAAAACCAGCACTTCGCCGCCGCGCCCCAAGCCTTCTTCGAGGCCTGGAAGCGCGGCGCGCAGATCGCCGGCCACGAGTGGTTCGGCGACGGCACACGCGAAGGTCTGCAGCGTGCCACCACCAAGTGGGACCTGCGGCCCAACATGCTGATGCTCAACGACGCCCTGGGCGTGCTGAGCAGCGGTCAACGCATGTTCCTGTCCGCGATGGTGAGCTTCTACAACTCCCGCGAGGGCGGCGCGATGCTCAAGCGTTGCGGCTTCGAGGGGCTGTCCGACTTCGGCGGCCTCGATCTGGAACGGCGCCAGGTCATCGCTGACCTCACGCTGAACTACAACGGCTGGTGAGCCGCGCTTGGCAACCCACCGTCCTTTCATCCCACCCCACGAGGGACATGCGTCCCCGTTCGGGGCCATGTCCCTCCTTCTTTTCGCAGGAGCGGCCATGTCCCGAATCACCATCTTCCACTGACCTGCACCGCCCGCCACCAGGGCGGCCCGACGCCGCGGCCGGCTGACCGGTTGCCGCTTCATCCACTCGCTGGGGTTCAATCCCCGGCAGGGGATTGCCTCGGCCATCCTCTGCTGGAGGAATCCCATGTCTCATTCCAAAAACCCCTTCGTCCGCGGCTACGATGGCCTGTCCGTGCAGCGGCTGCTGGCGATTTCCTACGACGACGACTGCCCGCTGAGCTATCTGCCGCTGCACGTCTCGCAGTCGCACCTGCCAGACAGCCAGGTCGAGCGCCATGCCTGCGTCTTCTGCGACGACTTCGCGCTGATCACCGAGGGCCAGAACGTGCCGCCCGAGCTGGACGCGCAGTGCCCCAGCCACGGTATCGCCCGAAACCTCGTCTACGCCGTCATGGCCGAGGAAGCCGGCCAGCCGCTACACGTCGGCGATAGCTACTCCGAGGAAGCCGCGCGCGAGGTGGTGCGGCGCCTGCGCTTCGAGACCGGCTTCTACAGCCGAGCCTGGGAAATCAGCTCGGCGCACATCACCGAGGAGGCCGGCCGCTATCTGGCCAACCTGGCCGACATCGCCACGCCGAGCGGTTTTCTGTTCGTCGCCTTCCGCATCCCGTACAGCCCCGCGATCGGCGTGAAGCTGATCGCCACGCCCTGGACGGATGCGAACCTGCAGCATGTCGAGGGCATCACCGCCGAAGAGCTGCGGCAGGAGCACCGGGCCAAGGGCATGCCGGAGTCCCTCGTCGAGGTGCTCCACCTAGCCGCGCTCGCCGACGTGCGGCTGCTGATCTTCGATGCCGACGCGCCCGTGCTGGACGGACTGACGCTCTACGACGACGAGTAACCCGCAACCCATTCGAGCCCCCACGTCGGGGCTCTTCTTTTTCGCGGAACGCGGTGCCGGCGCATTGCCGATTCACGGCGGACGGCCGCCGCCATGTGCCGCACGCTGGCCGCATGTTCGCTGGCGTTGCCGGCAGCATGCCCAGGCAGTCGAGACCTTCGAGACTGCGGCGCGGTTCGCCGTGCTGGTTGCTTCGTTCTTCGGGCGCACCCGCGTCCATCCACCTCACCCTCAAGGGACCGACCTCCCTTGCGGGCGGGAGTCCCTTGGTTGCCACAAGGAGTCTCCCCATGGATACCCAAGCCATCCGCGCACAGATGCCGAAGCTCGTTGTCGGTCATGTGCCTTCCAACGTCCGTTCGTTCAAGTTCAACATCTTCGACGGTCAGCCCAAGATTTCGACGCTGGGCTTTCACATCGACCCGAAGCCTTTCGAGGGCAAGGTCATTGCCACCACTGACGAGGCCATCGTCGTCAAGACGGGACGGGCCGAGTTCGCGGTTCTCGATCGCACGCTCGTGACCGAAGTGCCCGACGAGGGCGCCAAGGTGCAGGTCGAACCCTATGTCAGACGCCGCTTCGACGGTCAGCGGGCGGACACGCCCGAGGAGCAGACCGAGTTCACCGCCGACGGCCAGCCCTACACGGTGAAGCGGTTCGTGCTCGGGTCCGCACCGGCGAAGCTGCCGATTCCCGAGCCGCGCTGCCCCGAGCTGCAGGAGCTGGTCGAGCAACTGGAGCAGTTGCCCGCTCCCGACGGTTTCCGGCGCATCACCCACATGCTGGTGGATGCAGGTGCGCGGGACATCACCTGGGTCGATCCGCTGCCCGCCGACATCATCCGCACGCCACCGGCCATCGGCTTCACCGTCGCCACGATGAAGTTCCAGGGTCGCGTCACCGTGCTGTATGAGCGTGGCCTCGACCTCTACGCGGTGGAGCTGTACCGCGACGGCGAGCTGGTCGAACGGGTCGATGAGGTGTTCTTCGACACCCTCGGCGAGACGCTGGAACGGCTGATCGACGACGGGAGTTGGAGGCGCATCCGCGTGCAGTGCCTGTCGGGTCGCAAGGCTGTCCGGCACTGACCTTCATACGGCCTCCCGTCCTCTCGGCGGGAGGCCCTTCATTCCTTTCCCTGGAGACCACACCCATGACTGTTCGATTCAAAGGCACGGAACTGCGGCCCGTGCTCGCCGAAGCGGTGGCGAATCAATGCCGCGTCATCCTGGTCAAGGATCAGGGCGTGTACTTCCTGACCGAGCGCGGCGAGCGCCGACCCGATGGTCGCCAGAAGACCATCGCCTACGCCGCCGGCTGCAACCCGGATGTCGATGCCTTCGACGACTGGTGGGAACTGGCGCGTACCGAGTTCGGCGGCGATGACTTCGGCGAATTCTTCGATCCGCAGGAGGGCGTGTTTGCGCGCATCCTGCGCAGCGAGAACGACCTCGACGTGTCCGCCACCACGACACACCTGTCGCTGCAGGCGGTTCCTCCCACGCCCAGCGGCAACTGACCGCCCATCCCTGGCCCCCGCTCCGGGGGCCTCTTTCTTCCAGGCAATGCGGACAGCCGCGAGTGCCGATTGCCGCTCGCCTGCGCGCCGTCCCGGCGCCACGCTTCCGGCCATGTTCCGCTGACGTCCGTCAGCGACATGCCCAGGCAGCCACGATCTTCAAGGCTGCGACGCGGTTCCGACCGCGTTGATCACACCAGTTCGCACCGGCATCCATGCGCGAACGGCCATCGGTTCTCGATGGCGATGCCACCAAGCTGTTCCATCAACCCACGCGGGGGTTCCACACCTTCCCCGCCTGGGTCGGGTGTGTCTCCGCCTCTTTGTTCTTCAGGAGATTCACCATGACCACTTCTAACGAAAAATCCTACTTCGATCTGCACATCACTGGCCTCGGGTACCTCAATCGCATCCGCGAAGTGAAGCCCAAGAAAGGCGATGCGTTCCTGGCCTGCGACATCGCAGCCCTGAACGGTCCCAGCGACGACGTCTCGTATGTGCGCTTCGACACGCGCGTATCGGGTTCGGAAGCGCAGCACCTGGTGCGCCGCTGCATTCAGGCGGTCGACGCCGAGAAGAAGGTGATGATCGGCTTCCGCATGGGCGACCTGTGGACCGACACCTTCACCTACTCCAAGGGCAAGCGTGCCGGCGAGCAGGGGGTGAGCCTCAAGGCCCGCCTGCTGTTCGTCAGCTGGATCAAGGTCGACGGCAAGCTCGTCTACAAGGCCGAGCCCAAGCCGACCGAGACCGACGAGCGGGACCCGAAAGTCCCTGTGACGTCCGACGCGCCCGCTGCGCAGCAAGCCTCGGCACCGGAGCCTTCGGAGCCCGTCGCCGATGCTGCCGACGGCGCAGCAGATGCCCCCGCATTGGCCGTTGCCGAGTCGTTCTGATCCGCAAGGCCCCATCCCCGGGGCCTTGTCTTCTCTTCGTCAGCAGGAGACCTTCATGATCACCATCCCCGGCCAACTGGCCATCAAGACCATCCACGGCAGGAACGGCGACTTCAACGTCGGCCGCCTCGCGACCTCGATCGGCGAGTTCGTCGTGAAGAACGCCGAACTCGATCAGTACCGGGAGGGCAAGTACGACGGTGATTTCGCCATCGTCGAGATTCGCCCCTCCACGTACAACGCCAACGGCCGCATGGTCATCGAGATCCGCGCCCATCTGGGCGGGATGACGCTGTCCAACATCGACGCCCTGAGCCGCGACGACGCCCGCCGGCTGAGTCCGCAGGAAGTCGATCCGATCGACGAGGAAGCGCAGGCGCCCGCGCCGGCATCGCCCCCGGCCAAGCCGAAGGCGAAGCCGCGCAGTCCGCGCGATCCCCTGGTCGATACCACGCCGTTCGGCAGCGAACCGGCTCCCGTGTCCGCTGCGGCCTCGGCCGAGGCAGACGACGCGGCGCTGTTCGGTGTCTTGTGGCCTCTGGGCGAGACCGTGAAGCTCGATGCGACCGTGGATCGTCGTGTGCTGCGTCAGCAGCGCGACCGTCTCGACAAGCTGGGCTACGAGTTCGCTCCGTTGTCCCAGGACTGGCACCTAAAGGCTGCCTGATCCATCCGCCGCCTTGCGCGGCATTCCGCCACCCGCCGGGGTTCTCCCCCGACGGGGAGGGCTCCGGCCTTTTCTTCAAGGAGATCCTCATGGGCTGGACCTTCGTTCGTCAGACGCGCGATCAGTTGATCCGCGAGCTGCTCGCTCCGCAGGCGTCCGAACGCGCTTGCTGCGAAATCATCGACCACACGCTGGACGGCGACGTTCTGTGGACCGTGGTTCGCGTCACCGCCAGGCAGGCGGGCGTCATGGGCCTCGCGGCCGGTGAGTCCGTCTGCTACATCGGCTGCCATCTGCTGGAAAGTTCGGGCGGCGATTGGGGCTACAAGTCCCTCGATGAGTCCGTGCATCCGTACTACTACTCGTGCCCGCTGCGCTATCTCGACATGGCGCCGGTGCAAAGCCCCGAGTGGCGCGAGCGGGTTCACCGCTTCCACGCGGGGTGCGCTGTCTAGCGGCACGCATCTTCCTTCACCCAACCGGGGCGAGCACGGCCCCGCGGGCTGTGGTTGCTCCTTCATTTTCAAGAGGACATCACCATGCCTGCACCTTCTTCCGCGAAACCGCTGTACCGCATCGACGAATGCCCCGACCTCATGGCCGACGCTTGCGTCGGTGACGAGCAGGGCAATCTCGTCTTTCTCTCGATCTGGGCGCGCGACACCGCTGTTCAGGAGTACCTCGCCCGCCTGACCCTCGGCCGGGATGAGCAGGGACTGGATCAGTTCCACGTCATCACCGAGCAGTGCGCATCCATCCCGGTCTTCGTCGGCAACGTCGAGAACCTGGAAAAAGCGCATCACCCGTGCCTATCGGCGAACGCTGTTCGGTTCGCTGACAAATGTGTGGCTGTTCGATCGTCGCTGCGTGAAGCCAGACAAGGCCAACGCCAGCGCGCTGGCGCTTCTGCCCAGGGATTCCGCTCACCGGCTCGACCGGCTGTGGACGCTGGTGCAGGAGACCTGCCCGCTGCCACTGCTCGACCACTGGCGCGACACCGTGCTGGCGCTGTTGCAGACACGGCGAATGTTGACCGGTCTTCCCTTGGCCCTCGGGCCGCTGGAAGGCCATCGGCTGGCCCTCGATGTCCCGGCGCTGACGAAGGCGTTGGGCGAGCTGATCCGCAACGGCACCCTCGGCGCCACGCAGTACGAACTGGCCGCGGACGCACCGCTTCGGCGTGTGGCGTGAGCCATCCCCACGGGCATGCGCGCCGCGCGTGCCCGCCTTCCTTCATCCATCACCAGGAGAAATCCATGGCACTCATGTTTCCGCGCCTGGCGCGCAACTTCATTCGTAACGGCTACTTCCCCACCGACGAGCCGACGCTGGAGCGGGCCTTGTCCGCGCTGGCGCCGTCTCCCGGCGCCATGTCCATCCTCGATCCCTGCGCCGGCGAAGGCGTGGCGATCGCTGAAGCCGCCCACGCCCTCGGGCGCGAGCAGGTCCAGGCCTTCGCCGTCGAGTACGACGCCGAGCGTGCCCGCCACGCACGGAAACTGGTCGATCGCTGCATTCACGGCGACCTGATGGACACGCTGATCTCGCGCCAGTCCTTCGGCCTGCTGTGGCTCAACCCGCCGTATGGCGACCTGAGCAAGGACGTGAACGGCAACATCGGCTATCAGGGTCAGGGCCGTGCGCGGCTGGAAAAGCTGTTCTATCAGCGTGCGCTGCCGCTGATGCAGTACGGCGGCGTGCTGGTCTTCATCGTGCCGTCCTACGTGCTCGACGCCGAGCTGGTCGGATGGCTGACGCGCCACTTCACCGACCTGCGTATCTACCGTGCGGTGGAGACGCAGTTCAAGCAGGTGGTGATCTTCGGTCGCAGGATTCGTCAACGCGACCAGGCATCGGAGTCGGTCAAGGCCGTGCGCGGTCTGCTGCTGCAGATCGGACAGGGCGACGCCGAGGCCGAGGAACTACCGCTCGAATGGCCGTTCCTGCCGTACACCGTCCCTGCCAGCCCGGCCGAGCCGGAGCACTTCTATCGCGTGACGATGGAGCCCGAGCAGTTCGCCGATGAAGTCGGCCGGCTGCAAGGTCTCTGGCCGGCGCTCGATACGCACCTGGGCGCCGCGCAGCAATCGCTGCGTCCGCCCGCGCGGGCCTTGTCGCACTGGCATCTCGCCCTGGCCTTGGCCGCAGGCGCGATCTCCGGCGTGGTGAAGTCCAAGAGCGGGCGCGTGCTCGTCGTCAAAGGTGATACCCACAAGGAGAAGACCCTCCAGACGGAATACACCGAACGCGACGACGGCTCCGTGGCCGAGACGCGCATCCTCACCGACAAGTTCGTGCCGGTCATTCGTGCATGGGACTTGACGCTGGGCTCGCCCACGTGGGGCGAAGTGCTGACCATCCGCTGATCGCTGTTCCCTGACGGTTCGCCGTCGCTTTCATCCACCCACCGGGGTCACGTTGCCCCGATGGGGGTGCCGTGGCCCCTTCTTCCAGAAGGAGAAACCACCATGGCACTCGCAATCCTCAACCTCGCGTCACAAGCACGCTTTTCCCCCGGGCAGGTGGTCATGACCGCCGGCGTCGACGAACTGGTCCGGCAGGGCCGGCTCGACCCCGCGCCGTACCTGCGCCGCCATCTTCATGGCGACTGGGGCGACCTGGACGACAGCGATCGGCGGCAGAACGACGCCGCGCTGAAGTCTGGCGAGGATCGTCTGTTCTCGTCCTACCAGGTCACGCGCGACCTGAAGCTCTGGATCATCACGGAATGGGATCGCAGCGTCACCACACTGCTGTTGCCCAGCGAATACTGATCCGCATCCAGCGGCACCTACACGTTTCTTTGCCGCGTCTTTCTTCCCACCCAGGGGCATGTCACCGCCCCGTGGGGGAGGTGCATGCCCCATTGCCTTGGAGCATCACCATGTCCCTTGATCTCGAAACCGTTCCCGAAACCGCTGTGCAGGGCGACCTGCTCGAAGCGGCCGCTTCATCCCTCACGCTCAGCCTGCAGGACTTCGTGTCCGAGTTCGGCGACGAGTTGCTCGACTCGCTAAACCGCGCCAATCCTCCGGTCTACACCGGCCAGGTGCGGGTGCATCGGCAACAGATCCTCGCCGCGCTCAAGCGCAAGCTGTTCCCGGCGCAAGCCGATGTGGTCCATGCCGTCACCGAGCTGTTGGTCGACCGCGGCGAACGCGCCGCGATCGTCAATGGCGAGATGGGCTGCGGCAAGACGACGGTGGGTATTGCCACCGCCGCCGTGCTCAACGCCGAGGGCTACCGCCGCACCCTGGTGCTCTCGCCACCCCACCTGGTCTACAAGTGGCGGCGCGAGATCCAGGAGACGGTGGCCGGCGCCAAGGTCTGGGTGCTCAATGGCCCGGACACGCTGGTCAAGCTGCTGAAACTGCGCGAGCAGTTGGGCGTGCCTGCGCAGGGCCAGGAGTTCTTCGTCCTGGGCCGCGTGCGGATGCGGATGGGGTTCCACTGGAAGCCTGTCTTCGTTCGGCGGCACACGCCTCACGGCGACGTGGGGGCCTGCCCGGATTGCGGGCATGTCGTCACCGACCTCGACGGCGAGCCGATCAACCCGGTCGAGCTGGAAGCCGAGGAGTCCCGCCGCAAGTGCAGTCACTGCCATGCACCTCTGTGGTCCTTGATCCGTCCCAGAGGCCTGTCCGCCAGCGACCAGTCTTCGACCGTGCTCAAGGCACTGAAGCGTATTCCAACCATTGGCGAAGTGACAGCGCAGAAGCTGATGCAGAAGTTCGGTGACGCCTTCCTCGCGTCGATGCTCGGGGACAACATCCACGAGTTCATCAACCTGATGGACGACCGCGGCGAACTGGTCTTCTCGGACCGGCAAGCCCACCGGATGGAACGCGCGATGGCCAACATGGAGTTCGGCTTCGGCGAGGGCGGCTACCAGCCGTCCGAGTTCATCAAGAGGCAGCTTCCCCAAGGCACGTTCGACTTGCTCATCGCCGACGAGGCCCACGAGTACAAGAACGGCGGCTCCGCACAGGGCCAGGCCATGGGGGTGTTGGCGGCCAAGGCGCGCAAGACGCTGCTGCTCACCGGCACGCTGATGGGCGGCTACGGCGACGACCTGTTCCACCTGCTGTTCCGAGCCCTGCCGGGGCGAATGATCGAAGACGGCTACCGGCCGATGAAGAGCGGCAGCATGACGTCGGCCGCGATGGCGTTCATGCGCGATCACGGTGTCTTGAAGGACATCTATTCCGAGAGCACCGGCACGGCGCACAAGACGGCCAAGGGCACCAAGGTATCGGTGCGCACGGTCAAGGCGCCGGGCTTCGGTCCGAAGGGCGTGCTGCGTTGCGTCCTGCCGTTCACGGTCTTCCTCAAGTTGAAGGACATCGGTGGCAACGTGCTGCCGCCCTACGACGAGGAGTTCCGCGAAGTCGCGATGGACACGGCGCAGGCCGCGGCCTACCGCGATCTGGCGGGTCGGCTGACCCAGGAGCTGAAGCAGGCCCTGGCGAAGCGCGACACGACGCTGCTCGGTGTGGTCCTCAACGTGCTGCTGGCTTGGCCGGACTGCTGCTTCCGATCGGAGACCGTGGTGCATCCGCGCACGCGCAACACCTTGGCATTCGTGCCGGCTCAGTTCAACGAGCTGGAGGTGATGCCCAAGGAACGCGAGCTGATCGAGATCTGCAAGCAGGAGAAGGCGGAAGGGCGCAAGACCCTAGTCTATTCGGTCTACACCGGCACGCGCGACACCACGTCGCGTTTGAAGGTGCTGCTGGAGCAGGAAGGCTTCAAGGTGGCGGTACTGCGCGCGAGCGTGGATGCCTCCCGCCGCGAAGACTGGATCGCCGAGCAGTTGGACCGTGGCATCGACGTGCTCATCACCAATCCCGAGCTGGTGAAAACCGGCCTGGACCTGCTGGAGTTCCCGACCATCGTGTTCCTCCAGTCCGGCTACAACGTGTATTCGTTGCAGCAGGCTGCTCGGCGCTCATGGCGCATCGGCCAGAAGCAGCCGGTGCGCGTGATCTACCTGGGCTACGCCAACTCTTCGCAGATGACCTGCCTGGGGTTGATGGCCCGGAAGATCATGGTGTCGCAGAGCACGTCGGGCGACGTGCCGGAGTCCGGGCTCGATGTCCTGAACCAGGACGGTGATTCCGTCGAGGTGGCATTGGCACGACAACTCGTGGCGGCATGATTCATGCGTTGCATGCCGGCGGCCCTATGGTCGCCGGCATTTTTCCTGGCAAATCGGGAGCCGACGGATTCGCTTTGTTTGCTGTGACAAAGGGCCGGCGCGGCGATGGTGATGGCTCGTTGTTTCAGGACACCGATCCATGCGCCCATCCCGCCAGCCCTTCCGTATTGCCGGACGCAGCCATCTGATCCGTTTGCCCGGCTTGCTCCTGGCCGCCATGGCCAGCGGCTGCGCGATGACGAACGCCGTGCCACCGACGCCCGTATCCAAAGTCACCGACATCGCGCCCGAAGCCGTGATGGAGTTCGTGCCGGTGACGCGGTATGGCCGCTACACCCTGGTCGAACTCGCGCCCACGGCGGCCCAGCACGACCTGTTGCTGCAAGTGGTGGATGTGGAGATCCCCGGCACGCTGGGCGCCACCGTCGGGGATGCCCTCCGGCACCTCGTCCTGCGTTCCGGCTACCGGCTGTGCGATGAGCAGTCCGCCGATCTGCTGGCCTTGCCGCTGCCGGCGGCTCACTACCGGCTCGGCCCGGTCCTGCTGCGCGACGCGCTCTTGACCCTGGCCGGCCCCGCCTGGGATTTGCAGGTCGACGACGGCGAGCGGAAGGTGTGCTTCATCCGCAGCCTCAAGGAGGCTCGTACGCCGCACGAGTCCAATCCACCCCAAACCAACAATCCGGCAGAGACCTCTCCGCAGATCCGGGAGGTTTCGCCATGACCATGCGGGACTCAGCGACGGGCCAGCGCACGACGCTGCTGCGGGTCGCGGCCGCAACCTGGTTGTTGCTCGTCAGCGCGGTGGTGCTGGTGGATCACATGGCCTTGTCCGGGCTGGCGGAACAGACCCAGGCCTTCGCGCCCGCCGCGCAGGTGTCCCTGCTCGAATCCCGACTGGACGGGCTCTCGCATCGGATCGAACAACGCCACACTCAGCCCGCCGCATTGCCGCAGGCGCGCTACGAGCAGGACACCGCGGCGTTGGACCAACGGCTGGCGGCGATCGAGCTGGCGCAGGCCCATCACGCCGCCACCGATGCGCTGCACGCATTGGAAGCCCGCGTCACGCGACTGGAAGCTCGCCCGGGCTCGCGCCAGCCCAAGCTGCCCGCACCACGGCCATCCCAACCTGTGGCGGCCCAACCCAAGCCTGTTGAGCCTTCATTCCGCCTGATCGGAGTGGAACTGCGTGCGGGAGAACACTTCGTGTCGGTGATGCCTGCCGATGGCACCGGGCTGGCCGATGTTCGCCTGCTGCGCGCCGGAGAGTCGGAGGGTGGCTGGCGACTGGACAGGATCGAGCGCGATGGCGCCGTCTTCCGGCAGGGAGACGAGATCCGCAGGCTGCCCATCCCGCCCCGATAAGGAGGCCCACACCGATGGTCCCGCGCCACTTGACCCCGCCGTTGCTGGTTGCATTGCTGGCTGCCTCCGCCATGCAGGCGGCGCTCGCGCTGCCCACCGGCGCAACCACCGCAGCCAGGACGGCGCCGAGCCGTGAAGCGCCTGCGGCCATCGCTCGCAGCGACGAACAGCGGGCGCAGGACTGGGGGCTGCACACGGACGAATGGACGCGCTATCGCGAGTTGATGCAGGGGCCGCTGGGCGTCTACTCGCCCAGCCTCGACCCGCTCACCGCCCTCGGCATCGAAGCACGTTCCGACGAGGAGCGCCGCCGCTATGCGGAATTGCAGGTTCGGGCCGAAGCCCGGCGGGTCGAGAAGACGCTGGCCTACCAGCGTGCCTACGACGCCGCTTGGCAACGGATCGCGCCGGGCATGGCGAGGGTCAACCTACCCGGTGCCAAGCCGACCGGCGCGGGCACCACCATCGCATCAGGCACCGACCGAACCGCGGTCTTCGTGAAGGACGGCTGTACCGCCTGCGACCAGGCCGTGCAGCGGCTGCAGGCGTCGGGCGTCGAGTTCGATGTCTATGTCGTCGGCAGTCGCGCCGACGACGCGCGCATCCGTGAATGGGCACGCCGGGCCCGTATCGACCCGGCGAAAGTGCGCGCCCGGTACATCACTCTCAACCATGACGGTGGCCGCTGGCTGTCCCTCGGCCTGCAGGGCGAACTGCCCGCCGTCGTGCGCCAGGTCGGCGGCCAATGGCAGCGACAGTAGGCCTCGCGCGTCTCCCGCTCCTGCTGCTGGCTTGCTGGGCACTCGGCCAGGCGAAGGCGGGGGAGGTCCCGCCGCCGGCCTACCAGTTCGCGGCACAGCGCGCGGGCATCCCGGCGGAGGTGCTTTACGCCGTGGCCTTGCAGGAGAGTGGCGCCCAGTACCACGGCCGCCTCGTGCCCTGGCCCTGGACGCTCAACGTGGCCGGGGCATCGCGTCGATTCGCCACCCGTACCGAGGCCTGCGCCGGCCTGCACCAGGCATTGCGTGACGTGCCGCGCACCCGCATCGACGCTGGCCTGGGCCAGATCAATTTGGGCTACCAGCGTCACCGCTACGACCACCCCTGCGAACTGCTCGATCCCTATCGGAACCTGGCGCTGGCCGCGCAGATCCTGCGCGAGCAGCACGCGCCTGGCCAGGACTGGCTGATCACGATCGGCCGCTACCACCGTCCCGCTGGTGGCGCACCCGCTGCGCGCTACCGCCAGAGTGTTGGCCGCCACTTGGCCCGCGTACTGGGCGAGCCAGCGCGGGGCTCGGATACCCGGAGAACCCTGCCATGAAGCCTCGAATCTTCCGTCCCGCTACGCGGTGGCTGATCGGCTTGCTGCCGCTCGTGTCCGTGCCAGCCGCTTTCGGACAATCGCCGCCCTTGATCGTCGTCGAGGATCACGGCGGTGCCTCCGCGTTGCCTTACTACCAAGCCCTGGACCTGCAACCGCGCACCGGAAGCAGGTCATCTCCCAGGATCGAGATGCCACGCCTGCCCGAAGGGCCTTCTGGCGAGGCGGCCATGCTGCCGGTGCGTTCGGCCCATTTGGCCCCTGGCGATGTGGCTCCCCGGGCGATCCAGGCGCCGGGGCTCACGCCGATGTTCCTGGTTGGTGATGACCAGCGCTCCCATGCCTGGCTGCGCCAGCGTGCCCCGGCGCTGCGCGAGCTCGGGGCCGTGGGGTTGGTGGTCCAGGTCGAGTCACCGCAGGCACTGGCAGCGCTGCGTTCCCTGGCGCCCGGGCTGATGCTGGCACCGGCGTCCGGGGACGAACTGGCCGAGCGCCTGGGGCTGCGCCACTACCCGGTGCTGGTGACCGCCACCGGCATCGAACAGTGAGAACTGCCCGATGGCCCAGCCGCACGCCGTCGAAGTCCTGCTGCGGCCAGCAGTGGAGCTATACACCGTTGCCGTATGCGCAGGCGCCGCGGTGATGTGCGTGGTGGCACCGTGGTCGCTCGCGTTGAATCCGGTACTCGGCCTCGGCAGCGCGCTGGCCTTCCTGGCCTTCGGCGCGGTCCGCCTGCGCGACGCCTGGGCCATCCTGCGCTACCGCCGCCACATCCGTCGTCTGCCACGCTACGTGATGACGAGCCGCGACGTGCCAGTGAGCCAGTACCGCCTGTTCGTTGGGCGTGGCTTCCGCTGGGAACAACGACACACCCATCGGCTAACGCAGACCTACAAGCCCGAGTTCCGGCGCTACGCCGAACCGACGACGTTCTACCGCCTGGCGCGCCGCTTGGAGGAGCGGCTGGAGTTCGCGCCGCCGCCGCTGCCTAGGCTGGCGCGGGCATTGGCCTGGGACAACCCGCTCAACCCGGTCCGGCCTTTGCCGCCAGTGGGTGGCATGCCGCGCCTGCATGGCATCGAGCCGCACGAGACCGACGTCACCCTGCCGCTGGGCGAGCGTGTGGGCCACACCCTGGTGCTCGGTACCACGCGCGTGGGCAAGACGCGCCTGGCCGAACTGTTCATCACGCAGGACATCCGCCGCAAGGTCCATGGCGAGCACGAGGTGGTGATCGTCTTCGATCCCAAGGGCGATGCCGACCTGCTCAAGCGCATGTATGTCGAGGCCCGGCGCGCCGGACGCGAAGGCGAGATGTACGTGTTCCACCTGGGCTGGCCCGACATCTCGGCACGCTACAACGCCGTGGGCCGGTTCGGGCGCATCTCGGAAGTCGCCACCCGCATCGCGGGGCAGCTTTCCGGCGAGGGCAACAGCGCCGCGTTCCGAGAGTTCGCCTGGCGCTTCGTCAACATCATCGCGCGTGCCCTGGTGGAACTGGGGCAGCGGCCAGACTACCTGCTGATCCAGCGCCACGTCGTCAACATCGACGCGCTGTTCATCGAGTACGCCCAGCACTTCTTTGCCCGAACCGAGCCCAAGGCCTGGGAGGTGATCGTCCAGCTCGAAGGACGCCTCAACGACAAGACCATCCCGCGCCACATGGTCGGGCGAGAGAAGCGGGTGGTGGCACTGGAGCAGTACCTGTCGCAGGCACGAACCTATGACGCCGTGCTCGACGGCCTGCGCTCCGCGGTGCGCTACGACCGCACCTACTTCGACAAGATCGTCGCTTCGCTGTTGCCGCTGCTGGAGAAGCTCACCACCGGCAAGATCGCGCAACTGCTCGCGCCGAACTATTCCGACCTGTGCGACCCGCGCCCGATCTTCGACTGGATGCAAATCATCAGGAAGCGGGCCGTGGTCTATGTGGGGCTGGATGCGCTGTCCGACGCCGAAGTGGCGGCGGCCGTCGGCAACAGCATGTTCAGCGACCTCGTGTCGGTAGCGGGGCACATCTACAAGCACGGCATCGACGACGGCTTGCCTGGAGCATCGGCCAATGCCAAGGTCGCCATCAATGTCCATGCGGACGAGTTCAACGAACTGATGGGCGATGAGTTCATCCCGCTCATCAACAAGGGTGGCGGTGCAGGCATGCAGGTCACGGCCTATACGCAGACGCTCTCGGACATCGAGGCGCGCATCGGCAATCGCGCCAAGGCCGGCCAGGTCATCGGCAACTTCAACAACCTGTTCATGCTGCGGGTGCGCGAGACCGCCACCGCCGAACTGCTGACACGACAACTGCCGAAGGTGGAGGTCTACACCACCACGCTGGTCAGCGGCGCCACCGACAGTTCCGACATCCACGGTTCGACCGACTTCACCAGCAACGCGCAGGACCGCATCAGCACGTCGAGCGTGCCACTCATCGAGCCTGCGCACGTGGTCGGCCTGCCCAAGGGGCAGTGTTTCGCCCTCATCGAAGGCGGTAACCTGTGGAAGGTCCGCATGCCGTTGCCGGCGCCCGATCCGGACGAAGCTATGCCCCGGGACCTGCAACAACTGGCCGGCTACATGCGCCAGCACTACGCCGAGGCGGGCGAATGGTGGGAGAGCAACGGACTGCCCCGGTTGCACGACGACGACGCGTTGCCAGCGGATCTGGCCGAGGACGTGCAAGAAGGCACGCCGGATAAAGAGGCGCTATCGTGAAAGAGCCCGCCGCGACCGCCGAGCGACAGCAGGCACGCCAACGCGGACTGGTCGCCAGCGTGGTCACGCTGCCATGGCGCCTGTTCGGCGTGCTGGTCGCCTCGCTGCTGCTGTCCATCGTCATCGAATGCGTTGGTATGCACCTGTTCTGGCCCGATCAGGGCTGGCGCCACGCGCAGGGCATGCTCGACTACGAACTGAACCAGCTCTCCACCCATTTCACCCGGAGCGCCGTTGTGCAGGAGCCGGGACGCACCGCGCGCTGGCTGGTGGAGGGCACCTACGAGTGGGTTTTCGTGGAGACGGGCTTGTTGGACTGGATGCGCGACGCCTCGGCGCAGGCTAGCGCCGGCAGCCATCGCCCGACCAAGGCTTTCCGCTATTACATTGGCCTGGTCTACGTGAACGTGGAGAGCTACCTGATCGCGGCGGCTTATACGACGCTGATCTTCCTCGTGCGGCTGCTGGTGCTGTGCCTGACCCTGCCGCTGTTCCTGATGACCGCGTTCGTCGGGCTGGTGGATGGTCTGGTGCGCCGGGACATCCGCCGCTTCGGCGCGGGGCGCGAGTCCGGGTTCGTTTATCACCGCGCCAGGGCCAGCCTGATCCCGCTGGCGGTACTCCCGTGGGTGACCTACCTGGCGCTACCGGTCAGCATGAACCCGCTGCTGATCCTGCTGCCCAGCGCCGCACTGCTCGGCGTGGCGGTGTGCATTGCGGCGGCGACATTCAAGAAGTACCTGTAAGAACGCGCGAATGGCGCATAAGAGTAACCTCCTTGCGGTCGTGGCCGTGATGGCTTTTCAGCGGCGCCTGCTTCGCCCCGGCCATGGCAGCTCTCCCGTCAATTCAGCCAAGCCTCCATCGTCTTCGACACGTGTGCCGAAGCGGTTTACCTCAACCTCCGGCAAATCGTCGCCGTCGAACCATAGCAAGGAGATGGTGGTATCGGTGCGCTGGTAATGTCTTGAAAGTTCCCATAGATCAAGGCCCTTCTCCCAGTTGTCGAACCAGACATCCTGTGAAACTTCCCCCGTCTCAGTAGCGCTATTCCCTGAAGAGCGGATTCGGTGAGCTACGGAGCCTGCTGGAATGACCGACCTGGGAGGTATCCAGGCCCCAGCTTGCCGCAAGGCCGTTGAGCGTGCGGCATATCGCACCGCACCGCGCTCCATGGTGACGAATGCGCACGGCATGTCACTAAGACTGGCAAACCTTGACGCCGCTGCAGGGAATGATGTGCCGAACAAGTCGGCCATGTGTTGGATGAGATCCAGGGAGGGCTCTTCCTTGGGAACAGCGGAGAGCCATTGCTGATAGGGCATCAGCAGTTCAGCGGCAAACGTGTCGCAGGCGATCTCGTTCGGATGTCGCTTTGCATAGGACCATGACGGCACCTCGTCGTGACTTGATTCCAAGTCGAGCACGATATGAGCTATTTCGTGGCAGACAGTGAAGCGCTGGCGCTCTTCGGTTTCCAGCGAATTCACCGTGATGATGTGCTTCCCGTTCGGCTTGGTAACGGTATAGCCGGACTCCCCATCGCCAAGCTCATCCTTCTTGACCTTGGCGTTAGCCGCGTTCACATACGGGGACAGGTCTTCTCGGATGTTCGAAACATCGACTCTCGCGACAAACGCGCGCGCTCTCTGCCTGACATCCGCCTCGTCCATGTTCAGTCGTCCTCGTCGTCGTCAAAGGCCTTCTTGATTCGGGCGATGAGCGTCGCGGGATCAGGCCTTGCATTTCCCCGATGCCTGACTCCAGCCGCGGCTGAAAAAACATCGATGCTGATCGAGGGATCTTGTAGCACGAATTCAACAAGGCTTGGATCAGCATCTGCGTGGTCAACCAGCCACATCACGAGTGCGGCATCTCTTTCCCCCGGCTTGAGAACCTTCAATAGCTTCTCCACCAAGTCTTGGGATGGGTTTGTCTTCTCGCCTGTTTCGAGACGGTGGACATAAGCATGATCAACTGACGATAGCTGGCCGATCTCACGCAGGGAAAGGGTTCTGCGTTCGCGTAGCGTCTTGAGGGCGACGCCTAGGCCTGTTTGCGGCATGAGTTCTTATCCTTGCGGTTGCGGGAAGAAGGGCCAAGCCCTCTGTTGCCCCTCCACATCCGGTTGATGTTCAAAGGCGCACACCGCACGCCCAGTTGCACCGGCGCACGCGCTCTGATACATTGTTGTCCAGCCAGGCAACAGATGTAGGTTTTACGCCTGCTCCAGGTTGGATTGGCTCGGCCTTTCTGTTGTCTGCGTGAGCAACGAATTGTGCTACAGCGGGCGGCCGTTGACAACCTAGCCGAGCGGCTGGGTCTTCGATAGTTCCACTGTAGGAAAGTCATTATGGCAGGCAAGAATCAGCATGTTGTTCCTCATCAAGATGGTTGGGCCGTGAAGGGAGCCGGCAATCAGCGGGCGACCTCCGTGCACGACACGCAGCAACAGGCCATTGACGCAGCGAGGGATATCGCACGCAACCAGCAATCCGAACTCGTCATCCATCGTCCGGATGGCCGTATCCGTGACAAGGACAGCCACGGCAACGACTCCTTCCCGCCGAAGGGCTGAAGTGCCATGACGGGCATCCCTACCTACCATGTGCTCGCCCTGTCAGGGGGCGGTTATCGCGGCCTGTACACCGCCACGGTTCTCGCCGAACTCGAAACCGTGCTGGGCCGTCCGATCGCTTCGCACTTTGATCTGATTTGCGGCACATCGGCAGGAGGGATGCTGGCTTTGGGGCTGGCTGCGGAAATTCCGGCCTATGAACTCAAGGCACTGTTTGAAGAACAGGGCAGCCGCATCTTTGGCTGCCGCAGCCTGCCGCGGCGGCTTCTGGGATTCTGGCTGACCGCAAAGCATGACTCAGCGGGATTGAAAGAGGTACTGACCGAGCACTTCCAAGGGACCACGATAGGCGACCTGAAGCATCGTGTTCTTGTGCCGGCAGTCAACTACTCGACGGGACGCGGGCAGTTCTTCAAGACACCGCACCATCCGTCCTTTGAGCTGGATCACCGCATGAAGGTCGTTGATGTGGCGTTGGCGACAGCCGCCGCGCCCGTCTACTTTCCTCTGGCGCGCAACGACCGCGGTGTCTTCGCGGATGGGGGGCTGGTGGGCAACGCCCCGGGCCTGTTCGGGTTGCACGAAGTCAAGACGTTCCTGGCGCCGAAGCAGGATGCGCTGGTTCGGGTCCTCGCCATCGGCACGATGACCATCGGTGCGACCGTTCGTGGCGGCGCCAGCCTCGACCGCGGATTCGGCAAGTGGCGCGGGGGACTCTTCGATCTCGTGATCTCCGCCCAGGAGTCGTCGGTGGACTACATGCTGCGGCAGGCGTTGGGCAACAACTACTTCCAGATCGACGACAAGGCGACGCCGGATCAAAGCAAGGACGTGAAGGCGCTGGATCGGGTTTCCATTGGCGCCACGAATACGCTCAAGGATCGCGGCAACCACGCGGCGCAGCGTGCGCTCGGCGATCCTCTTTTCCAACCATTTCGAGCGCACCAGGCCGACGCTCCCATCTTCTATCACGGCCCCAACAAGAATGTTCCGGAGGCCGCATGCTGAACTTGAGCCCACTCTTCTTCACCACCCTTGATGACGAATCCTGCATGCACGACGAGCTGGATCTGACGCCTGGGCAGCGCGCCTGGATCGCCAGCGCACGCACTGACGTCAGGGACTGCCTGCGCACAGGCATCCCCCGCGTGCTTAGGGCAAACGGATACACGGAAGACGTGCCGCAGCCGCGCTTCTTCACGCAAGGGTCGTGGGCATACAAGACGCTGAACGCCCCGGCACAACACCCTCAGCAGGCGGATGTCGACGATGGCTGCTATCTGCCAATGAGTTTCGTCTCGCAGACGAAGCGTCCCAGCACTGCGGCGACGGTGTTCTTTGCCGCTGCGGAAGAAGCATTGAAGCCGCTGGTCGAGGAAAGGCGGTGGAAGCTTGTCACCGACAAGCCGACCTGCATACGCATCGTCATTGCTGCGTATGCTCACATTGATATTCCTCTGTACGCCATTCCCGACGAGGAATTTGTCACGCTCGCAAAGGCTTCGATGGAGCGATATGGCTACGACTCGCTGACGGAAGCGGTGAACATGGCAGAGCGCGATGCGTGGACCGCGCTGCCGGCTGACAAGGTTCTCCTGGCCCATCGTGAATGCAACTGGATGCCCTCTGACCCGAGGCCCGTGAAGGAATGGTTCCTGGGCGAAGTGGAAGCCAAGGGGGAGCAGTTCCGCCGCGTGGTTCGTTACTTGAAGGCGTTCCGCGATTGGAAGTGGTCCAGCGGAGGACCTGCCTCGATCCTGTTGATGGCCGCCGCGGCCCCGCTCTTTGAGAAACGCGATAGGCGCGACGACCTCGCTCTGCTGGATGTCGTCGCGGCACTGCCAGCCCGGTTGCGTGGGGGAGTGAACAACCCCGTGGAAGAGTCCGAATCGCTCACGGAACGACTTGGCCAAGCGGGTGTCGAAGATGCGGCCAAAGCATTCGAAGAGTTTGAGAAGGCGCTTCGCGGAGCAACCGGCGCCAGCAGTCCTTCACAGGCCTGCATCTGGATGCGAGGCGAATTTGGCCCACGTTTTCCGAACGAGCCGGATCGGGTCAAGGTGGTGTCCGTTGCCGCCACTATTGCCGCGACTCCCGCTACTGCTGGTCCTAGCGAACTCATCGGACGAACGAAAGCTGGATGAGCAGCGCCGCAGCGGTCGCAGACGTGATCGAGGCCTTCAAGCAGCGAGGCTTCGCGTTTGTTGGCAAGACGGATGACGGCTGGTTCAGGCTGCACGGACGGTTGACCTCGCCCCAAGCGGACAAGGGTTGTCCGTGCGAAGTCCAGCTCGACCCCACGTTCTTCGACTTGCCTCGCATCCGGCTGCTGGAAATCCCTCCTGAGCTGCCCGCAGCGGTTCCTCATCTTGGCGCAGATGGCGGGCTTTGCTATCTCGCCAAGGGGACCGTCGTTCTGGACATCTACGATCCTGTCGGACAGTCGCTGGCGTGCCTGCAACGCGCGGCCGTCGTGTTCGGGCAGATCATGCAGGGGGAGATGATCGAAGACCTCGCGGAAGAGTTCTTCGCCTATTGGCACGGCTGGCATTGTTTCGTGGACATGCAAGGCGAGGATCTAGGGCGACAGAACTGCATCGTCGCGCATGCCAATGGGTACCCCTTGTGGTTCATCACCGACAACGAAGATCGAACAACTGAGAAGCTGAAGTCGCTCGGCTACCAGGTCACCGATAGAACGGTGCTGACTTACCGAGTAAAGACCGGTGCTCAACCGCGCCCTCTGACTAGCAATTGGCCTCCTGAAACAGTCGGAGATATCCTGGCGTGGCAGAGCACTCTTGATCCCCGGTGCCGGCGCAAGATTCACGAGCGTATCAAGGAGGGGGAGAGGAAGAAGGCCAACGGAGTTCTGATCGTCATCGAGTCTCCGCTGATGACCTATGGCTTTGCGGTTCTCTACGACCGCCAAAGTCTTGTCCAAAAGAGCAAGCTCATAGATCGCAGGGATTCGAGCTATGGGTTGAAGGTGATGCCCATTTCGGTGGTCAGAATTGACGATCGGTACCTTGCCCAGCGGAACATGCCGAACTCAAAGACGCTTGCAGGGAAGAACATCGCCGTCGTTGGATGCGGCACGATTGGTGGCTATCTGTCGGACATGCTTGTCAAGGCTGGGGCGGGGACATGTGGCGGAAAACTCACGTTGGTGGATTTCGATTGCCTTCTCCCGCAAAACATCGGGCGCCATCGCCTCGGATTCCCGGACCTGCTGTCGAACAAGGCGGAGGCTATGGCGAAGGAACTCAAGCGCTTGGCGCCAGGCGCCGAGATTCGCGCGCTGCCCGTGGATGTCAGGCATGCCCAACTGGGAGAGCTGGACCTGCTCATAGATGCCACCGGGGAAGAATCTCTCGGGCATTGGCTGTGCGGCCACTATCCGCCTCCGACGCCCATGCTTTCGGTCTGGATCGAGGGGCCGGGAACGGCTGTCCGTGCGCTCCTGAGGACGAAAGCATCTGATGCGTGCTATCGATGTCTTTGGCATAGCAACAGAAGAGGCGAGTTCCGTTCTATCACTGATCCTCTTCCTGCCATTCTGGCGGGGCATGGATGCGAAGGCTTGTACGTGCCATTCCCCGCTTCGGTGTCGGTGCACGCTGCCAGCCTGGGCGCTGAGATGACCCTCGATTGGGTCAACGGCGTTTATACCCCCGCGTTACGAACCAGGTTGATCGACCGCGCCCAGCAGCTTGCCACACCCGATTGCAATCCTCCGCGGGATCGGGAGTGCCCCTTATGCAATTCATGAGTTCTTGGGCGGCCGACGACAACAGAACGCTGCTACATTTTTCGAAGTCCACGCTGGAGACCTTCCGCCAGCATGTCCAAGCCAGTGATTCTGACTGCGAAGCTGGCGGGCTGCTACTTGGTTCGGTCCATGGAACTCACATGCTCATTGAGCATGCAACGGTTCCCACGGCATGGGACAAACGGTTTCGCTACCTGTTCGAGAGAATGCCATTCGGCCACGAAGCCATTGCACTGGCTCGATGGACGGCGAGCCAGGGAACCATCCGCTATTTGGGCGAATGGCACACCCATCCGGAAGACAACCCCAACCCGTCGGGCCTCGATAGATCGGAGTGGAACCGTCTGTCGGCCAAGCGTCGGGATAAGCGACCAACGCTCGCTGTCATTGTTGGCCGAAATGCCCTGTATATTGAGTTGGTGCCAGGCTCAGGCCAAGGATCAGTATTCTCCCCTGTGGAATAGCGGCACACAAACCAGTGTCGTCGCAGCGTGCCGCCTTCGTCGGGCCGGTGAACGGAATAGCGCGCCGGGACAACCTTCGGCGCTCAGGGCTCGCTCACAACCACGCCTTCGAGACGCCCTTTCTCCAGAATATCCAGCAACACCACACTCTGCTTTTCTGTCGGGAGCTTGGAGGGAATCTGCATGGCCACCCTGAGCACGCCGTCTTCCTTCAGGGTGAGCAGATCTTTCTCAAGCAGCGACTGATGGATGCGAGCCCATTCCGCAGCGGGAACAGCCAGCACTTTTCGCTGCGCCTCGATGCCGTTGTCGATCCTCTGCGTCTGCTTCGCAGTCTTCACGATCGCTGCCTGATCATCTTGCGGAACAAGTCGATCGTAGAACTCGGGCGGGAGGAGATTGGCAATGGCGTCGGTACGAGCCTGTATCCTCGTCCAGCACGCCTCCTTCTTGCACCACTCGGAAATGTTGGAAATGCCTTGCGGTGGTCTGATGATGTCGTCGTTCACGACCCCCGACACGACAGCGATGGCACTTTCGAGCACCGGATCGACCTTCTGTGCATTCCAGATGCCCAGAAAGTCGATGCTCTCCTTCCTGCGCTTCGTGATGTCACCGAGTACCGCCAGCGTGTAGGCCACGATGTTTGCTCGGTACCCGCCGTTGTACCAGGGCTGCGCAGAAACGATGCGCTCCGTGGCGCGGAAGATCAGACCACGTGCGACAGCCCTCTTGAAATAGAACTCGTTGAACGCGTCGGATGATTTCTCCCACTCGCTGCCGATTCGGGCGGCGTAGCGCGCAAAGTTCTTCTGGGAGCCAAGATTCACCCACCTGGGATGGTCATCCCAGACATTCTCGAACTTCGCGAGGTCCGTCTTCGTGAACATCTGTGGCTTGGGATGCTCCGCCTTGAAGCGACGCTGCTCCGCGGGTGTGAGCTTGGACTGTGCATCGGCATACTGGCCGCGCGCGCGCTCATAGAACCATCTCGTCTCGCGCGGGGCGCCCTTCTGCGCGGGTGCCCAGATCCGTCGGGAAAACCCTTCCATCCGCACATGGAACGGGTGGTTCGAGAAGAAGTCGGCGGCATTCACCCGATTCTGGGTGTTCGCATACTCCGATATCCTTGGAACGACCGTTTCGCTCTGCAGGCTGTCAATGACGGACAGCTTCAACTGGACGAATATCTGGGAAAGATCGGCCTTGTCCCGCTTCCGTGTGTGGAACAGCGATGCCGTGGTCTGGCCACCATTGACGATCTGGAGATCGACAACCCTCGTGATCGCCAGACCGGAATCCGTCATCCCTGTCTCGACACTCTGTGCAGTAGCCGTAATCCCGTTGTTGTAGGCAAAGAACATCCCAGGTTCGTTCAGGATCGTCGCCCTTATTCCCTGGTTCACATTGCCGCGCGCCTGCAGGAACGTACGGACGTTCTGCTCAAGCAAACGCGCTCCGAATCTTTCGTACAGGGTCGCCAGCACCTCGGCAGGCATGACCATGAGATAGGATTGATAGGCATCGGTCCCCAGGTGTGCGGGAAGGCAGGCGATGCCCTTGCCGAACATCTGCTCGAAGTCGAGGTCGAGTGGCTCCTTGTGGCTGCGGGAGCTTCGCTGACGATGAAGTCGTGAGATGTCCCAGATGTGGTGAGCAACCGGAACACCTGCCACTTCCGTATCGGGAAGGGCCTGGATTTTCTCGCTGAGCGTGCGCTCGGAGAAGAGAACCAGGTTGACCTGCCGAATGGCGTCCTTGCGATCCGCAATCTGCCTGGCAAGGCCGTACTCCGGCGATGTGACCTCAAGTTCGCCGGCCAGGCCCTTGTTGGCGCTGGCCTCGAAGAAGTTGGCAACACGCTTGAATGCCGCGGCCACTTCCGTTCTGGTGAGCGATGCCAGCTCGTTTCGGGAGTCGAAGTCCGCGATGAAGAGGTCCAGAACTCCTTCGTCATTGAACCAGTAGCCGTCCACGCGCATACCACGCTGCGCCCGGAAATGGCAGAGTTCGAACCCTTCCGTGAAGCCTGTCTCGACAAGGTCGTTTGCGATGGCCTCCATGAATTCGGAGAGCTGGAAGCTGCCATTGGCTTCGGCGCCCGCCAAAAGTTCCTGTCGGAAGTCGTGGAAGAACTCTTCGTCGGTCTGCTCCATCAATCCTCCCCGAAGATGGATGCTTCGTCACACTTGTACGGAGCAATCGTTTCCAGCCTGATGTCGTAGGCCACGTTGTCAATCCCTGGCGGCAGTTGCGACCGCATCAGACGCGGAAATCCGTCACCAACACGATAGCTGCGCACGTCGCTGACGACAAAGCGAGGCTCATCGTAGTCAGGGAGCGGCGCATAGCCGTGCGCAACCAGCTTCCGGTCAAAGGCCTCGACGGCGTCCGCCTCGCCGAGCCGTGCCTGGACTGCAGTGACGATCTCGTTGAGCGATCGAGCTCCTGCCGCGTCGGTCAGACTGCTCAGCCGGTACACGCGCAGGAACAGCGCATCGTTCAGGGATTCGAGCTGGTCTTCCGATGAAATGCGGACGCTGCTCCGCTCTGCGCCAGAGAGCGATTTGACCTCGACGGCTGTGTTGCCAAAGATGAAATCCTGATGTGATCGTTCCGGACCGAGCCAGGCCTCGACGGCGTCACTGCTCGACATCTGCCGATCGATCAGTTCCGTCAGAAAGACGATTTCGGCGAAGAGACCGCGGACTTCCTCGATGGACAGGTGCTGACTCCGGCCTGACAGGAAGGTCTTCCAACGGCGGATGTGTGCCAGAGAGACCGCGAGAGAACTCGCCGAGTCGGTGGCGTGCTCCAGCGAGGATGCAAGGGTGCGGCACAGTCCTTCGAAGAGATCGCGGTCGACCTGCCTTTCAAGAGCGAGGACCAAGTGCTGCTGCCCCTGATCTCCGGCACGAAGATCGACATCGATGCCGTTCACCGTGACCGCGTTCATCCGGTACTGGGCTGCGTGGTCGCCCTGAAGCTCCACGATGAACAGGCAGGCGCCACTGGCATCGCGTCCCCAGAAACAGGGCACGGCCGTTCCCGCCGCAACCTGGCGGACATTGAAGTCCGCTCCCGGAACGGCGATGTCATCCCACGGAGAGGACTCAGGCATCGTAGTCATCCTCCTCGTCAGGATCGTCGGCGTAACCCTGCATCTGCTGGAGCCAGACCTTGTTCACGACGACATTGATGGTCGTCGAATAGTCCCCATAGGGAAAACTGACGCCGAAGGCGGCGATCGGTCCCGTCACGGCCTCGCCCTTGGGCTCTAGGCTGTGAATCATGAGGAGCGGCTTGTTCCGGACCATACGGTAATGTGTGTCGGATACCGCTCCTGAGCCATCTTCGCCGCCAGCCAGCGTCCTGGCCTCATTGCGTTGTGCGTCGCTGAGCCCAAGCTTCTCGTCGCCACGCGAGGCAACCCTGTCCTTGTTCAGGCGCCACGAAGTGCCGTTCGGCTGATCCTTCCCGACGACGCGCACCTGATTCCTCAGGGTGAACGGGTTTTCACCGCCTGAGCCACTCGAAGGGGAAATCAGCAGAACATCGGCCAGCGGGCGCTTTGTCGCAATCCGTTCGAGATAGCTCACCACGTCCGACTTCTGTCCGGCAAAGGTCGAATGGCATTCGAACCGGGTGAGGAAGTCGTCGATCACCTCGACGGGCACGTCCCTGAAGATGACGCCCTTTTCGGTGGACTCCTCCGGTCGTCCGCCGAATCCACTCCGCCAGTGATCGGCGATCAGCGCAAGGTTCCTGGCATTCACGTCGGGGTCGGTGGAGACAATGTAGCTCTCCCGCAGTCGCCCACTGAAACTCTGCTCGACCGTGACCTCCTGGCCCGATCGCATCTTGTTCGCCGCCGTGATCAGCAGGCTGTCCGGATGCGAGCGGACGTACAGGCCAAAATCCTTCGGGCTGAGGCGATCGCGCCGCATGCGCTTGACCTGCTGTACAAGCTCTTCGGCGGCATCGGCGATGTGGGAGTACCAGTTGATCGAGTCGCGCGAGAGATGGACGCGGCAGAGGTCCTCGAAGCCCGGCCGGTAGCCGAACCAGCGGCCCATCTGCATGAGGGTGTCGTACATCTTCGTATTGCGGTACATGTAGCTGACGGTCAACCCCTCGATGGTCAGGCCTCGGGAGAGGCTCAGACCACCGACCGCGACCGCGGTCAACCCGACTCCTTCCTTCGCGTAGCGGGCGTAGTCGAGCACCTCGTCACTCTTGCTGTTGATGACATAGAGGTGGAGGTGCTCGAAGACGCCGCTGAGGGCAGTCTTCACTTCCGCCCAGGTAAATCCAGCATCGGCATACTCGGCATCGAAGGCATGCTTCAGGCCCTGCATGTACGCGTTTCTTGAGGAAACCTCTTCCGGCATCGCGTAGTTGGCGAGAACCGCTTCCCTGATCTTCTTCTCCCTGAGACTCAGGAAGTCACGCACGGCCTTCTGAACGGGCACGAAGCGCGACACATTGACCATCATTGAGCAATGCTTGCTGGTCTGCCCACGCAGGTTCCGGATGGCGCGGGCGACGATGAATTCGTCGAGTGCGCGATAGAGGCTGGGGGGCAACTCGTGGACGGGATCGTCACGCTTGTGGGCGTACGGGATGAGATCCTCGCAATCGTCGATCGGCCTCACGATCGATTGACTGGTCGCCTCGTCGAGGAAAACCTTCTCGGCACCGAAGTACGTCGTTGGCGCGTCCAGGCAATAGATGAAGTCGCGCGGGAACAGCTCCTCACGCACATCATCGCCATAGGCGTCGGGGTTGATGAAGATGTTGGCGAACGGTGTCGCCGTGTAGCCGACATAGCACGATTTCGCGAACAGCCCGAGGATGCGCCGGATCATCGCATTCGTTCGGGTCGGATCCAGATCCTCCTTGTTCGTGTTGATCGACGCGTTGTCGGCCTCGTCGTCAATCAGCAGCATCGGCACGTCGGAAATCCGGCCATCGCCCTCGGCGTTCAGCTCCTTCAGCCACTTGTGAAGAGCCGTGAGCGTCGTGACGTTCTTCTTGATGACCAGAATGATCGGCTTGCTGAAGTCGTTGATCTTCCAGCCGCTCTTTTCCGCCGTGTTCTTGTTGAAGTCCTCGTTGATGTTGGTGAGGGTGGCCGGATGCGGATAGCCCGGCGCGAGGCCGACACCGATGTTACGACGATCCTCGGGATCGCTGGATCGGCCGATGAAAGCCTCATCGATGCGCTGCTGTGTCTGCTTGCGCAGATTGTTGTGAATGCCGGCGACGACGATGATGAACTTGTAGCCAGCGTCGGCGGCGCGTGCTATCAGGCCGGTGTAGTTGGCCGTCTTGCCCGACTGCACATGACCGATGACAAGTCCGCGACGGTTCCAAGTTGTGCCCTCGCTCAACGGGTCCTGCAGGTGGCCGAGAATGCGGGTCGTCACATCGCTCAGCGACTGGACCATCTGCGGTGGCCAACCTTCCTTGAGAAGAAAGTTTCCATAGGATTCCGCATAGGTCCAGGCGACATCCTCACGCTTGTGGACCCACTGATCATCATGCTTCGCAGTGACATCCACCAGCGAAACACCGGCGCCCATGCGCGTGTCGACCGAGATCATCGCCTCGGTGACGATATTGCGGAGATCACCCATATAGCCGAAGATCGCGGCGATCTATCTCGCCTTCTCCTCCACCTGCTCGCGCGTCGGCGTCTCGGCCATGTTGGCAAGGCCCGAGATGAGCGCGTTGGCGATGTTCCGTTCTTCCGTGATGACTGTGAGGCTCATGCAAAGGTCTCGCTGATGAATTTTTCGGCCAGTTCGATCTGGCCATCGAAAAGGTGCGTCGAGCGCACGATCTGGAGAAAGGCATTCGGATCGCCCGGCCCGTCGCCGTAGAGCACCTTCCTGAGACTCTTCAGGCGCTCCAAAGTCTGACTTTCATCCACCGCCCTCTGGTTGATCTCGCGCGGATGGGTCGAGTAATCGGAATAGATCATCTCCACCGGCAGGGAGGCGGCAATCGAATCCAGCAGGACACGAAGCAGATCCGCATTCTCGGGCGAGAGTCTTGTGCCCAGGGATGCGATGAGCGGGTGCTGCTCGTTGATTGCGAAACGGATGCCGCCGTGATCGGCGTAGCGCTCCCAGAACGGGGCCTGGCTTTCCTGAAAAAGCCTCTGCCCGCGTCCCCGATGCACCGTCACGCTGCGGGCAGTGATCCTGTTGATGATCTGACGCAGGCGCTCCCGCACCGCATGCGGCGGGCGGGCACGCGATTTCTTGATGTCGATGGTCCAGGCTTCGTCCAGACTGTTGGGAAAGTCGATCTTTACCCGCGCCAACTTGGTGGCCTCACCCTTCGGCACGAGTCTGAACCAGTCGCCCCAGGCCATCAGGCGGCCGTTTCGATAGACGTAGCCCCCCTGATTGGAGATGAAGTCACTGCGATCCTGGTAGTAGTCGTACTCGGACGCGGACAGACGACTGTGGTGTGGAAGCACGTAAGGCTGCAGGCGCACCTCGGCCTCGCCGATGCGGACGATCTCCTCCGGAAGCACCTGGGTGGCAGGATTCTTCCTGCAGAAGGGGTCGAATGCCGTAATCGGACGACCATTGACGGTGAGAGAAATCTTGGCATGTCCCTTGATCTCACCCGAGAGAAACCGGTGGAAGACAAGTGACAGATGTCTGCCCACCACCTCAAGCTTCTCATTGACGATCTCGTCTCGACGATCCCCGGCCTCGTCCTCCATCAATCGGTCGAGCTCTCGCCAGATGACGGCCGTGCCCCGGGCGCCGAGCCGTTCGACATAAGGCAAGCCATGGATGTCCGCATCATCCAGGATGGAAAGAATCCAGTCGTCGGCAGCATCGATGCGATCCAGATTCCATTCGGCTCCGCAGACAGTTCCATCGCGCGTGCTCACAACGGTCAGCGAGCGACATTGGGAAAACGAGGCTGTCTTCAGGCCAAGGCCGAAGCGCCCAAGATCCTTCGGCGACCGATGCTGCCTGGGGTTGCCGGTCCCATGACGCATCGCATCGAGCAGCTCGTCTTCCGTCATCCCCCTGCCGTTGTCGAGGATGACCATCACAGGATGCTCACCGGACACATCGCAAATGATGTCGATGGTGTCCGCGCCAGCGGAAATGCTGTTGTCGATCAGATCGGCAATCGCAGTTTCGAGCGAGTACCCAAGGTCCCGCATCGATTCGGAAAGGCAGGCCGCGCTCGGCGGATGACTGCGATCACGAGCCATCGGCTTCCTCTTGCGTCTTCTCGTGAGTCACGTGCATGGTAAGCTCCGAATTGCTGCTTCGGGTGTCGTCTTCATCCGTTCGCATTACCAAGTGGAAGCGCGGAGCTGCCATTTCTGCAGACATTCAGGCGGAAGATGCTCAAGACCATGCGCGTTCCTACCACTCCGCAACGCAGCCGCATGATGTCGAGCATTCGCGGAAAGAACACCCGGCCGGAACGGATACTTCGCTCCCTCCTTTTCGCCAGGGGTTTTCGATATCGACTTCATGTGCGGGGGCTGCCCGGCTCCCCCGACCTTGTGTTCCCGAAGCGCAGAGCAGTGGTGTTCGTCCATGGCTGCTTCTGGCACCGACATGAAGGCTGCCGCTACACAACCACTCCCAGGACCAATGAAGATTTCTGGCGGCAGAAATTCCAGGGAAATGTCGCTCGCGACAGGCGCCATGCGGAGATGCTCCATGCTCTCGGCTGGCGCGTGGCGGTCGTCTGGGAGTGCGCCTTGAGGCACTCGGTCGAGGAGACTGCGCAAGCGGTTGAGGAGTGGCTGCATGGCGATGAAGATGTCCTGGTGATTGGTCAGAGCATTGACTAGCCCGCTTCGGCAAGCACCGGACGCTGTTCTGGCAGGTTTCGCGGCACGCTTCCCGCCGGCCTCTTCTGTACGGCATCACTAGCCTGCCTCCGCCTTCTCCTGCTCATCTCGTTCAGAAGACTACGAACGATCTTGGCCAGTTTGTGGGCAAGCAACGGAGGCACCGCATTGCCGACCTGGGTGTACTGCTCCGTGCGGTTGCCCGCGAAGACGTAGTTGTCGGGAAACGTCTGGAGCCGTGCTGCTTCCCTGACCGTGAGACTTCTGCATTGGGAGGGGTCGTAGTGGATGTAGTAGTGCCCGTCCTTGGCAATGTGAGCCACCACCGTGGTGGACGGTTCGTTCCTGCACTGCACGCGGAACCGATCCTTGAACGGGATCGCTTCGGATTCCCGATCGACATGCACATTGATGTGATCGGGAAGCAGCTTGGGAGGGAACACATCCAGCCGTGGGCAATATCCCCATAAATGAGCGAAGCTGGCCGAGAAAAGATAGCGAGCAAGATCGGATGCCATGTGCGCGCGCGCTTCATGCTGACAGACACCACCCAGGCTTCGGTCGTGAAGCCATTGCTGAAGCTCGGTCGGCTTCTTCGGCCTTCTATAGCCTCGTGGAATGAAGGCGCCACCGGTCGTGGTGCTGGTTGCCGCTGCGGCAAAGGCACGCATTGTCCCGATCATGACGGACTCGTTTTCTGTCCTCCATCCCTTGACGTAAGAGGGGGCAGCCTGAACAGCCTTGCGCCATGCCTCCACTGAATCGCCACGCGACAGCTTGCTGCGGATTCGGGGAAGATCGTCAATGGCCTGTTTGACCGTGACAGGCCTTGCTACTGGTGCCAGCAACTGGTGTTGAGGCATGTCCAGCCCCTTTCTCACGCCGAGCAGAATCACGCGATGCCTGCTTTGCGGGATCCCATGGCGCTCAGAATGGATAAGGTAGTCGGTGGGTTCCAGCGAACTGCCGTCGCCCTTCTTGGTGAAGGATCGGATCTCATATTCGAGCCCCTCGGTCGGCAGCGAAAGATCCGTAATGATCTTCTCGAACATCGGGTCGCCGGAGTGCTTTGAGGAAAGCAGACCCTTGACATTCTCCATCACGAAGATGGTGGGCTTGTGCACCTGGATGATTCTCAGGTACTCCCTGTAGAGGAAGTGCTTTTCATCCTTGTGAAAGTCCTTGTCGTTGGCGCGTCTGGAGCGCCCCGCCAGCGAATACGCTTGGCAGGGCGGGCCGCCGATCAGTACCCAGGTTTCCTGCCCCTTCAGTGCAGCACGAATTTCCCTGTCGATACTGGCTTCGTCGGACTTGCCAAGCTCCAGGCACCTCGCCTCGGCGGCAGCATGCTCGAAGGCGCTGGCCACGGCAGGGATCCTGCGGAAAGCGGCCTCATCGATCTCGCCCCGTATGTAGCTGTAGTAGTGCTTGACGTCCTTGGTGCCACGCAAACGCCTGAACACTGCCCTGAGCGTCAGCGTGCGATGTGCGACAGCATCCTTTTCAATGGAAAGGGCGATCTCGAAGAATGGCTGCCGCTTGTGGCCCTGCAGGGAAGCAAATCCTTCCCCGAGCCCTCCTGGGCCAGCAAAAAGATCAATTATGGGAACTGGCACGCCAGCAATCCTCCCCTTGGTTCTTTCCCGAACGTGATTCGGTTGCCGATTTGGTGCACGCTCACTCTGCCTCCGGCTTCTTCTTGCTGATGCTTTCGGCGATCCACCGATCCAGCTCCGAGCGGCGGAAGCGCCAGGTACCTCCAAGCTTGAACGCCGGAATCTCGCCTTTCTGGGCAAGGCGATAGACCGTCCGTTTCCCGGCTTTGAGGTAGGCCGCGACCTCCTCAAGCGTGAGGATCTCGCTCTCGACTTCAGTCATCCGGAAACCATCCGATCTGGCCTTTCGTAGATTACGATTGCCAAGTTTAGCCAATTCTACCAAGCTGCGGTAGGCGCTGGCCAACTCCGCAATCCCGGGAGCATTGCACGGTTGATCGCCAGCTCGCCCCGGAAATCCGGTCGTGCCGTAGTTCCCATTCCCTGCGGCGCAAAGCGAGAGCGCGCCACAGCATCGTGCCATCCGCATCAACGGGGAATGGCACGATGGGACAGACCAACCGCCGCAAATCCGCATGGCCTGCGCTTGCCATGGTGTTGGCTGTGTCGTTTTCGGCGCTGCAGCCTGCCGTCGCCGCCGACAGCCTCGCCTTGGAGCGTGAGCAGCTCGCCGCGCTCGCCCGCCAACTCGACCTGATCGACCGCCTCGCCGAGCACGCCGCCAATACCGCTCCGCAGGAACGCGCCCGCTACCACTTCGACCATGCCCGCCTGCGCGATGACCTCCAGCGCGTTCGGGCGGGCATCCAGGACTACCTGACGCCGCCGCGCGCCCAGCCGCGCGATTCGGTCGAGCTGTCCGGCGACTACCGCCAGTCCAGCCCGCCCTCCGAACAGGAGGCACCCCAATGAACGCCGCCCAGGTCAGCGCCTTCCAGGCCAACGGCGGCTTTGCCCCCGCCGCCGTGGCCACGGTGGTGCTCGGCCTGGTGTTCGCCGTCCTGCTCCTGTGGGGCGTTTGGGCCATGCGTACCGCCTACACCGGGTGGGCCGAGCAGCGCCTATCCCAGCGTCAGTTCCTGGGTGTCGTCGTGCGATTCGTCGCGATGTACTTGGTGCTGACCTATTTCCTCCTGTCCTGACCACCACGAAAGGCCTGACCACAATGAAGACCCATCCGACTCCACATCGCGCTGCCACCACCATCCTCGCGCCGCTGGCGCTGATGGGCTTGCCATTGGCGGCCCGGGCGCAGGGCCTGCCGACCATCGAGGACCCCTCGCGCGGCCAGGGCAGCGGCATCATGCAGACGCTGCAGAACTACGGCTACGACATCGTGCTGCTGATCGCGCTCCTCGTGGTCGCCTCGATGTTCGTCGGTGTGTGCTACCACGCCTATACGCGCTACTCGGAAATCCATACCGGTCGCGCCACCTGGGGCCAGTTCGGTCTCACCGTGGCCGTGGGTGCGATCCTGCTGGTGGTCGGCATCTGGCTGCTGACCAAGGCCACCGGCGTGCTCTGAGCGGCGATGGCTGCCTTGAACGATATCGCGCGTGACGGGTTGGTGACCTTCCTGCCGCACAGGCTGAACCGCCAGCCCGTGGTGGTGAGGGGCCTGACCGCCGACGAACTTTGGATCTGCGCCGGTCTGTCCGCGGTGGCGGGGTTCATCGCCGGCGTGCCGCTGGCTTGGGCCACGCACAGCGTCGCCATGGTGCCGACCCTGATCGTGGCCGGCGTGGCGGCTGGCGTGTTCGGTGGTGGCGGCTTCCTGCGCCGGCAGAAGCGCGGCCGCCCGGACATCTGGCTGTACCGGCAACTGCAGTGGCGCCTGGCGCTGCGCCATCCGCTGGCAGCGTCCTGGCTCGGTGGGCACCGTCTCATCACGCGGTCTGGGTACTGGACCACCCGGCGCTCACGCGGAGCAGCCGCCTCATGAGCCGTTTCAGGAATGAAGTCCATCACCTGCAGGCCCATGTGCGCACGCTGCGCCTGGGCGCCGGTGCGTTGTTCGTGGTGGCGCTGCTGCTCGGTTTCGGCTGGTGGAGTGCGCCGAGGCAACTGACGATCCACGTGCCCCCCGATCTGCGCTCGGGCAGCACCCGCGCCTGGTGGGATGTGCCGCCCGAGAATGTCTATGCGTTCGCCTTCTACGTCTGGCAGCAGGTACAACGTTGGCCGACGGATGGCGAACAGGACTACCCGCGCAACCTCCACGCGCTGTCGGCCTATTTCACACCGGCCTGCCAGGCCTTCCTGCGCCAGGACTACGAGCACCGGCGCAGCAGTGGCGAACTGCGCCAGCGGGTGCGCGGCATCTACGAGATTCCGGGGCGCGGCTTTGGCGACAACCCCACGATGCGGGTAAAGACGGTTTCCAGCCGCGACTGGATCGTCACACTCGATGTCAGCGCGGACGAGTACTACGGCGCCGAGCAGGTCAAGCGGGCCTTGGTGCGCTATCCGCTGAAAGTGGTGCGGCTGGACGTCGATCCCCAGCACAACCCCTTCGGCCTTGCGCTGGACTGCTATGACGGCGCGCCGCAGCGCATCGAGGCACCGTCGCCGGCAGTGCCTCCGTCTGGCACGCCCGGCGGCGACCCTTCGCAGGGAGGCAATCCATGAAACACCACGTCTTCACCATCGCGGCGAGCCTGGCCCTTGGCTTCGGCCTGGTGCCGGACAGCCATGCCATCGAGATCCTGCGCTGGCAGCGGCTGCCGCTGGCCGTCCCGCTGGTCGTCGGCCAGGAGCGCGTGATGTTCATCGACCGCAACGTGCGTGTCGGCCTGCCCCCGAGCCTGGGCGAGCGGCTGCGCGTGCAAAGCGCGGGTGGAGCCATCTACCTGCGCGCCAGCGAGGCCATCGCGCCGACGCGGCTGCAACTGCAGGACGTGGAATCCGGCGCCATCGTGCTGGTCGACATCGCAGCCACGGACGCGCGGGAAGGCGAGCAGCCGCTGGAGCCTGTACGCATCGTCCTGCAGGACGCCGCCGCGGAGGCCAGCGGTGACACTGCCGCCGGTCCAACCCAAGCAGCGCAACCCGCGAGGCGTCGGCAAACGCCGATAACCGTTGTCCTGACGCGCTACGCGGCGCAGAACCTTTACGCACCGCTGCGCACCGTCGAGCCCGTGGCCGGCATCGGGCGCGTCCCGCTGCGGCGCCCGCTCGCGCTGGACACACTGCTGCCAACGCTGCCGCTGAAGGCGCGGGCGCTGGCGGCCTGGCGACTCGAAGACCAGTGGGTCACCGCCGTGCGCCTGACCAACACCTCGCCTTACCGTATCGATCTCGATCCAAGGGCGCTGCAAGGCGACTTCGTGGCTGCGACCTTCCAGCATCCCGACCTGGGGCCGGCGGGCGCTTCGACCGACACCACGGTGGTCTATCTGGTCACGCGCGGCCGTGGCCTGGCCGAGTCCCTGATGCCGGTGCTCGGCCCCATCGATGCCGGCACGAACTTGCCGCCGGCCGCCGCTGCGGGGAGGACGTCCGATGAGGAGTAATCCCCTGTTGAAGTGGCTGCTGATTCCGATGGCATTGTTGCTGGTGTTCGTCGGTGCCAGGCTGTTCTCAGGCAGTGACGTTGCACCTGGCGAGCAGGATGTCCCGGGGCAGCTCACTCCCGAGGAAATGAAGGCGCTCGGCATCGCGGCCGACACCCCGCGCGATACCGTCGCCACCCTGGTCGCGCAGGTCAAGCAGCTCCGCACCGAGCTGCAGACCGCGCTGAGCGACAACCGCCAGCACAAGGCGGAGAACGAGCGCCTGCGTACCCGCGAGGGTTCGATCGACCAGCGCATCCAGAACGCCCTCGACAGCGAACGCCGCCGCCTGGAACAGGAGCGCATCCAGGCCGCCAGCGACCGGCAGCAGACGCAAGGGCTGATGCAGGAATTGCAGCGCCGCCTGGACGGGCTGTCCGGCAAGGGCGATGCCGCCGACCTGCCGATCGGCCTTGGACTGGACGGGCATGACGGCGGACCGCTCAAGGATGGCGGCATGCGCTGGATCGAACCGGCTGACGCCCGGCCCGATCCGAAGGGCGGTTCGAGCAGCCTGCGCTTGCCCGCCTTTCCCTCCAGCTTCGGCCCGGCCTCGCCGGAGCTGTCGGCTGCGGCGGAGGCCGTCAGCGACAGGACTGCGCAAGCCGTTGGCGGCACCGCCCAGGCGGTCTATACGGTGCCCGCCAATGCCACGCTGATGGGCTCGGTCGCCATGACCGCGCTGATCGGTCGCATCCCCATCGACGGCACCGTCAACGACCCGTTCCCCTTCAAGGTGCTGATCGGGGCCGACAACCTGGCGGCCAACGGGATCGAGATTCCCGACGTGGCCGGTGCGGTGGTGAGCGGTACGGCCTCGGGCGACTGGACGCTCTCGTGCGTGCGTGGGCAGGTCCGTTCCATCACCTTCGTGTTCAGCGACGGCACCATCCGCACGGTGCCGGAGGACGACGGCAAGCGCAGTCGAAGCCAGAACAGCACCAGTCTGCTGGATGGCCTGGGCTGGATCAGCGATCCCTACGGCATCCCGTGCGTCTCGGGCGAGCGCCGCAGCAATGCCCAGCAGTACCTGGGATCGCAGGCGTTGATCACCGCGGCCGGCGCGGGCGCCGCCTCGCTCATCAATTCCGACAACGGCAGCGTGGCCGTGGTCGCCAACAACAACGGTTCGCTGGGCACGGTCGGCATTTCGGGCAACGAGGCCATGGGCCGCATCCTGGCCGGTGGCGTGCGCGACATGGCCGACTGGGTCAACAAGCTCTACGGCCAGGCCTTCGCTGCGGTCTACGTGCAGCCCGGCGCCAGGGTGGCCGTGCACCTGGAGCAGCCGATCGCCATCGACCACGACGCCAAGGGGCGCCGGGTGAATCACCTCATGGGAGAAGCACATGCATCGGACCTGGATTGACCGCCCCCTTGTCCTCCTCGCCGCCGCCGTTCTCGCGGGTTGTGCCACCAGCTCGGAAAAGCTGCTACCTCGGGGCGAGCACACCATGCAGGACATCTGGGAGCACGAGACTGGCGGCTACAGCGGCGGCCAGGCCGGCCGCCTGCTGCTCGACGCACGCCAGGACCTGCGCCGTCCGCTGACCGACGCTGACACCCTCGCGGCGTCCGCCCGGAACGCGGCCTACACCCGCACAGCAGCGAACGAGATCCAGCGACAGTTCCATCGACTGCCGAACCCCGATCTGGTGATGTACGTCTTTCCGCACCTGGCCGGCACCGACCCAGTACCGGTGCCCGGCTACAGCACCGTCTTCCCGCTCTACCAGCGCGTGCAGTACGCGATGCCCGGCGAGCGGCTGGAGGACTACTGATGGGCTGGCGACTGCCGTGGCCGCGTCGTCCGGCCCCCAGGCCAGTCCAGGCCGACATCGAGCCGGACGCCTGGACGCGGCATGTCGACCGCCTCGCTGCGCACGGCATCGACGCACCTGGCGCCGCCCTTGGGTCGAATCATCGGCGACCCGCGACGCGGGCCGACCACGCGGCGCTCTATGACGTGGCGCCGTCTTTCGCCGACCTGCTGCCCTGGGTCGAGTACCTGCCGGCCACGAAGAGCATGCTGCTCGAAGATGGCCAATCGGTGGCGGCGTTCTTCGAGTTGCAGCCGATCGGTACCGAAGGGCGCGAGACCGCCTGGCTGTGGCAGGCCCGCGATGCCTTGGAGAATGCGCTGCAGGACTCCTTCGACGAACTGGACGAGAACCCGTGGGTGGTGCAGCTCTACGCGCAGGACGAAGCCGATTGGGACCACTACCTGCGCACGCTGGAGGCGTACCTGCATCCACGCGCGCAGGGCAGCGCGTTCAGCGAGTTCTATCTGCGCTTCTTCGGGCAGCACCTGCGCGCGATCGCGAAGCCGGGCGGCCTGTTCGAGGACACCACGGTCACTCGCCTGCCGTGGCGCGGCCAGACCCGGCGCGTGCGCATGGTGGTTTATCGGCGCACCCCGGACGCAGCATCGGCCCGGCGGGGGCAATCGCCCGAGCAGGCCCTGGCGACGATTTGCGACCGCCTGGTCGGCGGCCTGGCGAATGCCGGCGTCAAGGCCCGGCGCCTTGGCGCGGCGGACATTCACGACTGGCTGCTGCGCTGGTTCAACCCGAATCCCGGCGCGCTGGGCAGCACGGCCGAAGACCGGGAACGCTTCTACGCGCTCGCCCGCTACCCGGAGGAACAGGAAGAAGGTGAAATCGAGCTGGCCAGCGGCGACTTCGCGCAACGCCTGTTCTTCGGCCAGCCGCGCTCGGATGTCGCGAACGGCCTGTGGTTCTTCGACGGCATGCCGCACCGGGTCATCGTCATGGACCGCCTGCGCTCGCCACCCGCGACCGGACACGTGACCGGCGAGACGCGCAAGGGCGGCGACGCGATGAACGCGCTGTTCGACCAGATGCCCGAGGACACGGTGATGTGCCTGACCCTGGTCGCCACACCGCAGGACGTGCTGGAGGCGCACCTCAACCACCTGGCCCGCAAGGCAGTCGGCGAGACGCTCGCCAGTGAGCAGGCGCGCCAGGACGTGCAGCAGGCCCGCGGCCTCATCGGCAGCGCGCACAAGCTGTATCGGGGCACGCTGGCGTTCTACCTGCGCGGCCGCGACATGGCGCAGCTCGACGCCCGCGGCCTGCAACTGGTCAATGTCATGCTCAATGCGGGCTTGCAGCCGGTGCGCGAAGAGGACGAGGTGGCGCCGCTCAACACCTACCTGCGCTGGCTGCCCTGTCTGTTCGACCCGGTGGCGGACAAGCGGCAGTGGTACACGCAACTGATGTTCGTGCAGCACGCGGCCAATCTGGCGCCGGTGTGGGGGCGCAGCCAGGGCACTGGCCATCCGGGCATCACCTTCTTCAACCGGGGCGGCGGGACGATCACCTTCGATCCACTGAACCGGCTCGACCGGCAGATGAACGCCCACCTGTTCCTCTTCGGCCCCACCGGCTCCGGCAAGAGCGCCACGCTGAACAACATCCTCAACCAGGTCACGGCGATCTACCGGCCCAGGTTGTTCATCGTCGAGGCCGGCAACAGCTTTGGCCTGTTCGGTGACTTCGCCGCTCGGCTGGGCCTGAGCGTGCATCGCGTGAAGCTGGCACCCGGCGCGGGCGTGAGCCTGGCGCCATTCGCCGATGCCTGGCGCCTAGTCGATACACCGGGCCAGGTGCAGACGCTGGATGCCGACGCTCTGGACGAGGACGGCGACACCCATCCGGCCGACGACGGGGATGACCAGCGCGACGTGCTCGGCGAACTCGAAATCACCGCCCGGCTGATGATCACCGGCGGCGAGGACAAGGAGGAAGCGCGCATGACGCGCGCCGACCGCAGCCTGATTCGCCAGTGCATCCTGGACGCCGCTCAGCGCTGCGTGGCACAGGCGCGCACGATGCTGACCCGCGACGTGCGCGACGCGCTGCGCGAACGCGCCCGCGACGCCAACCTGCCGGATGCCCGGCGCGCGCGGCTGCTGGAGATGGCCGATGCGATGGACATGCTCTGCCAGGGCGCAGACGGCGAGATGTTCGACCGTCCGGGCACGCCCTGGCCCGAGGCGGACATCACCATCGTGGATCTGGCCACCTTCGCGCGCGAGGGCTACAACGCGCAGCTCTCCATTGCCTACATCTCGCTGATCAACACGGTGAACAACATCGCCGAGCGCGACCAGTTCCTGGGCCGGCCGATCATCAACGTCACCGACGAAGGCCACATCATCACCAAGAACCCGCTGCTCGCGCCCTACGTGGTCAAGATCACCAAGATGTGGCGCAAGCTCGGTGCGTGGTACTGGCTGGCGACGCAGAACATCGACGACCTGCCCAAGGCCGCCGAGCCCATGCTCAACATGATCGAGTGGTGGATCTGCCTGTCGATGCCGCCCGACGAGGTGGAGAAGATCGCCCGGTTCCGCGAACTTTCACCCGCACAGAAGGCGCTGATGCTGTCCGCGCGCAAGGAGGCGGGCAAGTTCAGCGAGGGCGTCATCCTGTCTAAGTCGATGGAAGTGCTGTTCCGCGCCGTGCCGCCCAGCCTCTATCTGGCCCTTGCGCAGACCGAACCGGAAGAGAAGGCCGAACGCTACCAGCTCATGCGCCAGTACGGCATCGGCGAACTGGATGCCGCCTTCAAGGTGGCCGAAAAGATCGACCAGGCGCGTGGCATCGCATCGCCGCCGCTGTTCCTGCCGAAATGACCGGAGCGCGTCATGTCCTCGAAGCGAACCACCTTGCCGAGCCGGTCCCAGGCCATTCGCAAGCGCGCCGGGCGCCTGCCACGGCTGCCCTGGGTGGTTGCCGGCATCCTTGTGGCCGGCCTGCTGGGCTGGCTCCTGTACCGCACGCCCGGTGCGCCGGCACCACGCACGGGGCCTGAGGTCGCGCAGGCGCATCCGGCCGGCCCACCCTGGCGTCACGGCCCAGCCGATGCGCGCTTCACGCTGACGCTGTACTCCGACCTGGAGTGTCCGTTCTGCAAGGCCTACTACCCGACCCTGATGGCCTGGATCGATGCCCATCCCGAGGCCAGCCTGCGGTGGCATCACCTGCCGCTGGCGATGCACGATCCCGAGGCGAGTCGGCTGGCCCGCGTGGCCGAGTGCGCAGGTGAGGCGCAAGGCCACGAGGCGTTCTTCGATGCCATCGCATGGCTCTACCAAAGCACCCGGGGCGATGGCCAGGGGTTGCCGGCTGACCTGACCTGGCTAGGCCTGACGACCGCCATCCAGGCATGCCTGGACAGTGATCGTTCCGCAGCCATCGTCCGCGCGCAGGCCGACGAGGCCCTGCGCAGCGGCATCAACGCCACGCCCACCGTGCGGCTTGACGACGGCCTGACCGGGAAATCGCTGCTGCTGCACGGTCCGGTCGAGGGCGATGCGCTGCTGTCGGCGCTCGATCTGGTCGCCAGCGATGCGTCGCGCGTTCCAGGGCCTACTCATGCCGCCGACGCGGAACTCAGCGGAGACACCGGCACCCCGCAATAACGACCATCCGGTGATGTCGTCACTCACACGCGAGTTTGCGGTTCGTCCGGGCCTTGCCGTGAGTTCACGCGAGAAGATCCCTTCGCTAGGGATGTGCCCGCCAACCTAACGGCTACGCAATGGTGGGAACTGTCTTCGCACTGGCGCGCCAACCTGGATGAACGCATCACCCGGCTGACACGGCTGCGCGACGAACTGGACAGCAGCATCGGCTGCGGCTGCCTGTCACTGGACCAGTGCCCCTTGCGCAATCCCCAGGACGCGTTCGGAGAGCAGGGACCCGGACCGCGCATCCTGGAACGGGCGTGAGGACGAACGGCCAGGATCAGCGTGGCACAGGACATGCCCTGCGCCGTTGCTGGCAAGCGATTCGGACTTAAGGCATGAGTTGCGTGCCTGTGTACGGATCCCATGCTCCGACCAGCCGCCACCCAGCGCCTTGTACAGGTCGACCCGATTGGTCAGCCGCGCCAGACGCGTACGGACCAGCGCCTGCTGCGCTCCGTACAGCGTGCGGTGGGCGTCAAGCAGGGCCAGATAGTCGTCCATGCCTTCCTGGTAACGTTGCTCGGCCAGTTCGTAGGCGCTGAGACCGGCTTGCACCGACAGTTCTTCCGATTGGATCTGCGCGTCAAGCGTGCCTTTCCTTGCCAGTCCATCGGCCACTTCACGGAAGGCGGTCTGGATGGCATGTTCATAATTGGCGACTTCGATGCGCTTTTGCACATGCGCCAGATCCAGGTTGACCCGCAAGGCGCCTCCCCGGAACAAAGGCAGAGTGATCCTCGGCAGAAAGCTCCAGACTCCCGAGCCAGCGTTGAATAGGTTGTCCAAGTCTGCGCTGGCCGTCCCGGCCGAACCCGTCAGGCTGATGGTGGGAAAGAACGCCGCACGCGCAGCGCCGATATCGGCATTCGCGCCAAGCAGTGTCTGTTCGGCGGCGCGGATGTCAGGTCGACGCGCAAGCAGGTCTGACGGCAGCCCGCTGGGGATCGTCGCGGGCACGACGTCATCCGGCAGAGTAGCGGCTGCGTCCAGCTGCGCGGCAAGTTCCCGCGTCAATGGCTGTCCCAACAGCAGCACCAGGGCATTGCGATCCAAGGCCGTCTGCCGGGTGTAGACCGCATGCTGGGCTTCTGCGTTGCGCAGCGTGATTTCCGCCCGGCGCAGATCCAGCCGGGTCGCGGCGCCGGCGCCCTCTCGCTGGACGGTCAGCTCGTAGGAGCGCCGCTGCGTCTCCAGGGTATCGGCCGTCAGATGCAGCAGTGCCTGATCGGCGCACAGCGACAGATAGGCATTGGCCACTTCGGCCACCAGAGTCATCTGCGTGGCGATGCGGGTTTCGGCCAAGGCCAGATAGGATGCCAGCGCCCGGTCGCTGAGCGAGCGAATGCGCCCCCACAGATCCAGTTCCCAGGCAGACGCAACACCCGCTGCCTCGTGGCGCCGATTGATCCGGGTGACACCCGCCGTACTCAGATCAGCCGGAACACGCTCGACTGCCGAACTGGCGACCGCACCCAGGTTCGGCAGCATGTCGGCGCGCCGGATGCGGTACAGCGCCTGGGCCGCTTCCACATTGAGCGCAGCCTTGCGCAGATCACGATTGTTATCCAATGCGATGGCGATCAATTGCTGCAGGAGCGGGTCACGGAAGAAGTCACGCCAGCCGATGTCGGCCGCAGCCGTTTCCCCGGCCGGAAAGGCGACTTCAGCGGCCTGGGTGGCTCCACTGGGATAAACCGCCGCAACCGGAACTTCCGGGCGTTGATACACCGGGGCCAGGGAACATCCGGCCAGACCCGCGGCGAACGCAAGCGAAACCAGCCCTGCGGCCCTGCGACGAAGTGCGAGTAACGTTTTCATATCAAGCCTCATCCTTGCTCCGTTGCGGACTGACCAACTGAGCCATCGCGAGCGCGGCGGTCACTGCGGCGCAAGGCCAACTTGCGCACCACGACATAGAAAACGGGCGTCAGCAGCAACCCGAACAGGGTCACCCCCAACATGCCGGCGAACACCGCGATGCCCATGGCATGGCGCATCTCCGCGCCGGCACCGCTGGCCAGCACCAGTGGCACGACACCGGCAATGAAGGCGAACGAGGTCATCAGGATCGGGCGCAGGCGCAAGCGCGCCGCCTCCTGCACTGCCGCCAGTGGATCGGCGCCTTCGTGTTCCTTGGCACGGGCGAATTCCACGATCAGAATGGCGTTCTTGGCGGCCAGGCCGACCAGCACGACAAAACCGATCTGCGTGAAGATGTTGTTGTCGCCACCGGCGAGCCAGACGCCCGCGATTGCCGACAGCAACGCCATGGGTGCGATCAGCAGTACGGCGAAAGGCAGCGACCAGCTGTTGTACTGGGCAGCCAGGATCAGGAAGGCGAGCAGTACCGCCAGCGGAAAGATGTACAGCGCCGAGTTGCCCGCCTGCTTTTCCTGGTAAACCAGATCCGTCCACTCGAACGTCATGCCTTCCGGCAGGGTCTCGCGCACGATCTTCTCGATGGCGTCCGTGGCCTGGCCAGACGAGTAGCCTGGCGCGGGGCCCCCGCTGATGTCTGCCGACGGAAAGCCGTTGTAGTGGATGATGCGGTCCGGGCCAGATCCGCGCGAGATGCGCACGAACGCACTGAGCGGAATCATGTCCCCGTCGGCATTGCGCACCTTGAGCTGCCCGATGTCCTCGGCCTGCATGCGGAACGGCGCATCGGCCTGGGCCATGACCTTGTAGGTACGGCCAAAGCGGTTGAAGTCGTTCACGTAGAGCGATCCGAGGTTGATCTGCAGGGTTTCGAACACATCGGTGAGCGGCACGCCCAGCGACTTGGCCTTCACGCGATCCACGTCCACCGCCAGCTGCGGCGCATTGGTCTGGAAGCTGGCGAGCATATTGGCCAGTTCGGGCGCCTGCATAGCCTTTGCCATGATCTGGCCCTGCGCCTGCGCCAGGGCTTCGAAGCCCAGCCCGGCCCGATCCTCGATCTGCAGCTTGAAGCCACCCATGGCGCCCAGCCCGGGCACGGGCGGTGGCGGGAACATCCCCACGAAGCCGTCCGGGATCTGGCTGAACCTGCCCATCAGCCTGCCGGCGATGGCATTGGCCGACAGCGACGGATCCTTGCGCTCGTCGAATGGCTTGAGCATGGCGAACATCAGGGCCGAATTCGGTACGTTCACCGGACCATTGACCGACAGGCCCGGAAAAGCCACCACGCTTTCCACGCCGGGCTCGGCCAGGGCGATGTCGGACATCTGTTTGACGACCGCCTCGGTGCGGTCGAGCGACGCGCCGCTGGGCAATTGGGCGATGCCGACCAGGAAGTACTTGTCCTGGGCCGGCACGAAACCGTTGGGCACCTTGTGGAAGCCCAGCCAGGTCAGGCCGACGAAGCCGGCATACAGCAACAGCACGACGGCGCTGCCACGCACGGCCCGGCGCACGGCGCCCACATAGGCACCCGAAGCACGCTCGAAGAAACGGTTGAAACGATGGAAGAACCCACCGAGCGCGGCTTCAATGGCACGTGTCAGCCAGTCGGCCTGCATCGTGCCGTGATGCGGCTTGAGCAGGATGGCAGCCAGCGCGGGCGACAGGGTGAGCGAATTGATGGCCGACAGGATGGTCGAGATGGCGATGGTCAGGGCAAACTGCCGATAGAACTCGCCCTGCAGACCGGACAGGAAGGCGGACGGGATGAAAACCGCCGCCAGCACCGAGGTGATGGCCAGGATAGGCCCGGTCACCTCGTCCATGGCCTTGCGCGCAGCCCGCCCGGGCGGCTCGCCCAGGGCCATGTGGCGTTCCACGTTTTCGACCACCACGATGGCGTCGTCCACCACGATGCCGATCGACAGCACCAGGCCGAACAGGGACAGTGTGTTCAGCGAAAAGCCGAACAGATGCATCACCGCGAAGGTGCCGACCAGTGACACCGGAACCGCGACGAGCGGGATGATGGATGCGCGCCAAGTCTGCAGGAACAATACGACCACGATGACGACCAGCACAATGGCTTCCAGCAGCGTGACGGCCACCGATTTCAGCGAGGCGCGCACGAACACCGTGGGGTCGTAAGCGATGCGATGGGAGATGTCCTGCGGGAAGTCCTGCTGCAACTCCCGCATCTTGGCGCGCACGGCATTGGAGACATCGATGGCGTTGGCGCCTGGGCTCTGGATGATCTGCAGTGCCGTGGCCGGTTCACCGTCGATCAGACTGCGCAGGGCATAGGCGTCGGCGCCCAGGGACACGCGGGCCACGTCGCGCAGGCGCGTGACCTGCCCGTCCGCGCCGGTCTTGAGGACGATCTCGCCGAACTGTTCCGCGCTGGTCAGGCGCCCCAGCATGTTGACCGTCACCTGGAAAGCGGCCGACGCATCCGGCTGCTGCCCCACCGATCCGGCGGCGACCTGCACGTTCTGCTCGCGCAGCGCAGCAACCACATCGCTGGCGGTCAGGCCGCGCGTGGCAACCTTGGACGGATCCAGCCAGACGCGCATGGAATACTCGCCCGCGCCCCAGACCAGGACATCGCCGACACCGGGCAGACGAGCCAGTTCGTCGCGTACCTGGCGGATGGCAAAGTTCGACAGGTAGAGCGCGTCATACCGTTTTTGCGGCGAAACGATGTGCACCACCATCAGCACGTCGGGCGAGGTCTTCTGCGTGACGACACCAATGCGCTGCACTTCCTCGGGCAGCCTCGGCAGCGCGCGCGAGACCCGGTTCTGCACCTGGATCTGCGCCATGTCGGGGTCCGTTCCCTGCTTGAACGCGATGGTCAGCGCCATGCGACCGTCGGTGGCCATCTGCGAATTCATGTACAGCATGCCTTCGACGCCGTTGATCGCCTGCTCCAACGGCGCGGCCACGGTATCGGCGATCACCTCGGGATTGGCGCCCGGGTAGCTCGCGGTGACCTGCACCGTGGGTGGGGTGACGGCTGGGTATTCGCTCAGCGGCAGCTGCCAGAAGGCGATGGCACCCGCCAGCAGCATCAACAGGGACAGCACGATGGCGAAGATCGGCCGCGCAATGAAAAAGTGGGGAAACTTCATGGCCGGGCCTCCGTCGCGTCCGCCTTGGCGCCGCTCGGGGCATGCGCATCGGACGTGTCGGTGGATGCCTGCATGGCCACCGGGCGGGGAGCGACCGTCATGCCCGGGCGCACCAGGCCTTTGACGACGATTTTTTCGCCGGCCTGCAAACCGCCATGGATGACGCGCAAGCCGTCCGCCATCGGCCCCAGTTCCACCGGGCGATACTGGGCCTGGTTGTTCTTGTCCACGACCAGCACATAGTGCTTGCCCTGGTCGGTGCCCACGGCCAGATCGGCGACCAGTACGGCCTGGCGCGCTGCGCCGGTGCTCAGACGGACCCGGGCAAACGCCCCAGGCAACAATGCTCCATCCGGGTTGGGCACGACGGCGCGTGCGCGAATGGTGCCGGTGCCGCGGTCGATCTGGTTGCCCAGGAAATCGAGCTCGCCCCGATACGGGAAGCCCTTGTCCGTACTCAATCCCACGTCGACCGACAGCGCTGGCCGCCCACCCGTACCATCGGGCCGGCGATGCCTGACCGCGTTCAGATAGGTGGCTTCATCGACGTCGAAGTACACATGCAGGGGATCGACCGAAACGATGGTGGTCAACAAGCTGGCGGTGCCTGTCGCACCACCACTGACCAGATTGCCCTCGGTCACGAACACGCGATCGACGCGGCCGGAGATCGGAGCCGTGATGCGCGAGTACGTCAGATCCAATTGCGCGGCGGCAACGGCTGCCTTGGCGGCCTGCACTTCGGCACGCCGGGCATTCCGCGTTGCCGCCGCATCGTCATGGATCTTGCGCGAGACCGCGCCTGTGGACACCAGGCGCTCGGCGCGCGCGAAATCCACCTCGGCCTGGTTGGCCAGTGCCTCGGCCTGGCGCAATTGCGCGGCAGCGGTATCCAGCGCAATCTGGAACGGTCGCGGATCGATCTGGAACAGCAGCTGTCCCTTGCGGACCAGGCCGCCCTCCGGAACGCGGACCACATCGACGGAGCCGCTCACCCGCGAATGCAGTTCTACGGTCTCGGGCGCAGCGATGAAGCCGGTGAACTCGGAAGACGGCGCGATGACACGGGTCATGACTTCCGCCACCGGCACCTGCGGCGCCGACGGCGGACCGGCAGACGTGGCCTTGTCCTGCGCCGTGTTGTCCGGCGCATCACCGACCGCAAAAGCCAGCCCGGCGGCAGCGGCGACGATGCCCGCCATCACGGCAATCTTGTAGTTTCTATGCATGGAATGCCCCTTTCTTTGTCGCAGGGCTTCGGCCCTTCCGAAGCATCTCTGCGGTAGTTCCGGGCAATGCTGCGGGTTACAACGAAGGGAAGGTCAAGCCATCGGCCTGCAGCGCCATGACGGCAACATTTCTCGTCGTGGCCCAGCAATTCGATGGTCTGCGTCACCCTGTGCAAACGGTCGGGTGTTGACCTTGCAATGGTGGCAAGGACTAGATTGGGCCGCCTCGTTCAAGCCCCAATGCACCGGAGCCAGCATGCAGAACACAGTCCCCACACGCCGTCTTCTCCTCTACACGACGCCGACCTGCCCCGATTGCCTGGCGCTCAAGCGCTGGCTCGCGTCGCAGGGGATCGCCTTCGAGGAGCGCGACCTGACCGACCCGCGGATCGCGGCCGAGGCCAAGTCCCGCACCGGCGTGCGGGTCGCCCCCATCTCGGTCATCGGCAACGAGGTGTTCTACGGCAGCTTCGAACGCCAGAAGCCGGGCCTCGCGAGAGCACTCGGCCTGACGGCGGGGAATTGAGCGGATCATGGCGGTGAAGACCCTCTTCATCCGGCAGGCGCCCGCCGTGCTGGAAGTCGCGGACGGGCAGACCTTGCTCGAGGCGGCGCTGGCGCAGGACGTTCCTTATCCGCATGGATGCCGTGCCGGCCGCTGCGGCGCTTGCAAATCGCGCCTGGTCGCGGGCGAGGTGGACTTGTTGCCGCATTCCCGCCATGCCTTGACGGACGATGAGAAGGCCGGCGGCCTGATCCTCGCGTGCCGGGCCGTGCCCAGGACGGACGTGGCCGTGGCCTGGGTCGCATCCGACCTGGCCGCGCTGCCGCCTTCCTGCATGCGGGAAGGCGTGGTCCTGTCCATCGACGCGTTGACCCACGATATCCGGCGGGTCCGGATCGGCCTGACCGATGGCGCCCCGCTTGCCTTCGCTGCGGGGCAGTACGCCGATATCCGGTTCGGGAATGCCCCCGCGCGCAGCTATTCGATGGCCAACCCGCCAGGCGACCCGGTGCTGGAATTCCACATCCGCCGCGTGCCCGGAGGCGTGGTCTCGGGACACGTCCATACTGTCCTGAAACCAGGCGATCCGGTGACGCTGGAGATCCCGCGCGGCGCATCGCACCTGCGCGACGGCCATTGCGGGCCGATGCTGTGCCTGGCCGGCGGCTCGGGGCTGGCGCCCATCAAGGCGATCGTCGAAACCGCGCTGGCGCTCGGCATGCGGCAGCCCATCCACGTCTATTTCGGCGCCCGCGAAGAGCATGACCTGTATCTGACCGGGCATTTCCAAGACCTGGCCCGCCGGCACGCCAACTTGTGCTTCGTCCCCGTGTTGTCCGAGGCACGCGCCACCCGCCATCGTCGCGGCCTGGTCACCCGGGCCGCCGCGGAAGACCTGCCGCGCCTCCACGGCTGGAAGGTCTATGCCGCCGGGCCGCCGGCGATGGTGGACGCAGCGATGGAAATGGCGTTCGCCCGCGGCCTGGCGGCGGAGGATCTGCACGCCGACGTGTTCTTCACCCCGGATGCCCTGGCGCCAGCCGGCGGCGAGGCCTGACGACGGCGCCCGTCCCCCCTGTTCCCGACCGCTTGACTTTCCCATGATGGCAAGCTTTACGCTGGCCCCATCTCGAATTCCAACGATGGGAGATCCGCCATGAACATGCCAAGCTCCGGCGGCACGCCAACCGCCACAATCCGCCTGCCCATCGAGGGCATGAGCTGCGCCAGTTGCGTGGGCCGGATCGAGGCCGCCCTGGCCAAGGTCGAGGGCGTGGGCAGCGTGTCCGTCAACCTCGCCACCGAGCGGGCGGAAATCCACCCCACCGGCCCGGTGGATCACCGGGCGCTGGTGCAGGCGGTGGAACAAGCGGGCTACACCGTGCCCACCGGCAACGTCGAACTGGCGATCTCCGGCATGACCTGCGCCTCCTGCGTGGGCCGCGTCGAAAAAGCGCTCAGGGCGGTGCCCGGCGTCACCGAGGCCACGGTCAACCTGGCCACCGAGCGCGCCACCGTGCGCGGCACGGCCGCCGTGCAGGCACTGGTCGCCGCCATCGGGAACGCCGGCTACGAGGCCCGCCCGGTGGATACCGGCGCGCAGGCGGAGGAAGCCGCCGCGCAGAAAAAGGACGCCGAGCGCGCCGCGCTCAAGCGCGACCTGATCCTGGCCACCGTATTGGCGCTGCCGGTCTTCGTGCTGGAAATGGGTTCGCACCTGATTCCCGGCATGCACGCATGGGTTGCCAACACGATCGGCATGCAGGAAAGCTGGTATGCACAATTCGTGCTGACGCTGCTGGTGCTGGCCATCCCGGGCCGACGCTTCTACACCAAGGGGTTCCCGGCGCTGGTGCGGCTGGCGCCGGACATGAACTCGCTGGTCGCGGTCGGCACGGCCGCCGCGTTCGGCTACTCGGTGGTCGCCACCTTCGCCCCCGGCCTGCTGCCGTCCGGCACGGTCAACGTCTATTACGAGGCAGCCGCCGTCATCGTCGCGCTGATCCTGCTGGGCCGCTATCTGGAAGCGCGCGCCAAGGGCCGCACGTCCGAGGCCATCCAGCGGCTGGTGGGCCTGCAGGCCAAGCTGGCGCATGTGCAGCGCGACGGCCGCAGCGTGGACATCCCGATCGCCGACGTGGTGGTGGGCGATGTCGTGGACGTGCGCCCGGGCGAACGGGTGCCGGTCGATGGCGAAGTGACCGACGGCCGCAGCTTCGTGGACGAATCCATGATCACCGGCGAACCGATCCCCGTTGAAAAGGCCGCAGGCAGCACCGTGGTGGGCGGCACCGTCAACCAAAAGGGCGCGCTGACGCTGCGCGCCACCGCGGTGGGTGCGCAGACCATGCTCGCGCAGATCATCCGCCTGGTCGAACAGGCCCAGGGCTCCAAGCTGCCGATCCAGGCCGTGGTGGACAAGGTGACCCTGTGGTTCGTGCCCGCCGTCATGCTGGCGGCCCTGCTGACCTTCCTGGCCTGGCTGGTGTTCGGCCCCGCGCCGGCACTGACGTTCGCGCTGGTCAACGCGGTGGCGGTACTGATCATCGCCTGCCCCTGCGCCATGGGCCTGGCCACCCCGACCTCGATCATGGTCGGCACCGGCCGGGGCGCCGAACTGGGCGTGTTGTTCCGCAAGGGCGAAGCCCTGCAGTTGCTCAAGGACGCCCGGGTGGTGGCCGTGGACAAGACCGGCACCCTGACCGAAGGCAAGCCCGCGCTGACCGATCTGGAGCTCGCCACCGGGTTCGACCACGCCGATGTGCTGGCCAAGGTCGCGGCGGTGGAATCGCGCTCGGAGCACCCCATCGCCCGCGCCATCGTCGAATCCGCCGCAGCGCAAGGCATCGTGCCTGCGGCCATGACGGACTTCGAATCGGTCACCGGCATGGGCGTGCGCGCCCGGGTGGACGGGGTTCGCGTCGAGGTGGGCGCCGACCGCTACATGCGTGAATTGGGCCTGGATGTGGGCGGCTTTGCCGACACGGCCGAGCGCCTGGGCAACGAAGGCAAGTCGCCGCTGTACGCCGCCATCGACGGCCGCCTGGCCGCCATCATCGCCGTGGCCGACCCGATCAAGCCCAGCTCGCCCGCCGCCATCGCGGCCCTGCACCAGCTCGGCCTGAAGGTCGCCATGATCACCGGCGACAACGCCCGCACCGCCCAGGCCATCGCCCGGCAACTGGGCATCGACGACGTGGTGGCCGACGTGCTGCCTGCCGGCAAGGTGGATGCCGTGCGCCGCCTGAAGGCAGCGCATGGCCGGATCGCCTTCGTGGGCGACGGCATCAACGACGCCCCGGCGCTGGCCGAAGCGGATGTGGGCCTGGCCATCGGCACCGGCACCGACGTGGCGGTGGAGTCGGCCGACGTGGTGCTGATGTCCGGCAATCTGCAAGGCGTGCCCAACGCCATCGCACTGTCCAGGGCCACGCTGGGCAATATCCGCCAGAACCTGTTCTGGGCTTTTGCCTACAACACGGCGCTGATCCCGGTGGCCGCCGGCGCGCTGTATCCCGGCTGGGGCGTGCTGCTTTCGCCGATCTTCGCCGCCGGCGCCATGGCCATGTCCAGCGTGTTCGTGCTCGGCAATGCGCTGCGCCTGCGCCGCTTCCGGCCGCCGATGGCCGGCTCTGCCAATCCCACCACCTGAACCAGGAGAATCGTCATGAACATCGGCGAAGCATCCATGGCCTCGAACGTGTCCGCCAAGATGATCCGCTACTACGAGCAGATCGGACTCATCCCGCCCGCCGCGCGGACCGAATCCGGCTATCGCAACTATGCCCAGACCGATGTCCACCGGCTGCGCTTCATCGGCCACGCCCGCGATCTGGGGTTCTCGGTGGCCAAGATCGGTGATCTGCTGAACCTCTGGAACGACCAGTCGCGCCAGAGCGCAGACGTCAAGCGCCTGGCCGAGGCGCACATCGCCGAATTGGACCGGCGCATCGACAACATGCGGCAACTGTCCGACACGCTCAAGACACTGGTCAGTCACTGCGCCGGCGACGAACGCCCCGACTGCCCGATTCTGAATTCCCTGGAACGGCCCGGTCATGGCTGTGCTGCCCCTGAGCGCGGGCAGGCCACTTGACCTTGCCACCATGGCGAGCACCAGACTGATGAACACCTCAACCCCCAACAAGGAGTTTTTCATGCAATTCCATCTCGATGACATGACCTGCGGCGGTTGCGCCCGCACAGTGACCAAGGTGATCCAGGGGATCGACCCCGCCGCCAGCGTCATTGCCGACCCGCCGAACCGCACGGTCCAGGTGCAGACCACGGCATCCGAGGCTCAGATCGCCGCCGCCCTGCGCGAAGCGGGCTTTCCCCCGCGTGAGCACTGACCGCGACCGGGCAGCCGGCCCGGGCCAAAGCCGCCTTGCCCGGGCTCTTCTGTCACCGCGCTTGACCTAAAGTTAACCTGAGGTTTTATCCTGTGGTGGCGCGTGCATCCCAGGGTGTGCGCGTCTTCAATACCACCGCTGAAATCTCCGGAGCCTCCATTCATGTTCACCTGCCAAACCGAGTCCCCACCCCCCGCAGCCCAGCCAGGCGGGGCCAGCCCCTTTCTGGAAGAAAAAGCCTTTCGCGCGCGGATGGTGCTCGTGTTCGGCACCGTGACGGATACGCTGGCCTCGGAAACCGTCCGCAAGCTCCTGGCGCTGGACGCAGAATCCAGCGCACCGATCACCATGATCGTTTCCTCTCCGGGCGGCCACCTGGAATCGGGCGATGCGACCCATGATGTCGTGCGCTTCGTTTCCTCGCCCGTCAACATGGTGGGCACAGGGTGGGTCGGCAGCGCGGCCACCCATCTCTACCTGGGCGCGCCCCGCGAGAGGCGTTTCTGCTTGCCGCAGACCCGATTCCTGATCCACCAGCCCAGCGGTGGCGCCGGTGGCCCCGCCAGCGATATCGCCATCCAGGCCAAGGAGATCATCAAGGCCCGGGAACGCATTGCCCAGGTCATCGCGCGCGAGACCGGCCAGCCCCTCGAACGCGTGATGCAGGACATCGAGCGCGATCTGTGGATGCCGGCCGAGGAAGCGGTTTCCTACGGGCTCGTGTCGCGCATCATCCAGCGCCGCGAGGAACTCATGGCCGCGTGAAGTACACCGGGCCTGACTCCTCGACACCTTCGAAGCCATCACACCCACAAGTTCCACCGGAACGACACATGCTCAAGATCCTCGGAAAGCGATCCTCCATCAATGTCCGCAAGGTCCTGTGGGCATGCGCCGAGCTTGGCTTGCCGTTCCAGCAGGAAGACTGGGGCAGCGGCTTTCGTGACGTGACCGAGGACGCCTTCAGGGCGCTCAATCCGAACGCAATGGTGCCCGTGCTGATCGACGGTGATTTCGTGCTGTGGGAGTCGAACACCATCCTGCGCTACCTCGCCAATCGCCATGGCGGTGCGGCGCTGTACCCCCAGGGCGCCATGGTACGCGCCCGCGTCGACCAGTGGCTGGACTGGCAGGCGTCCGATCTCAACCGTGCGTGGAGCTACGCTTTCATGGCATTGGCAAGGCACTCGCCGGAGCACGCCGATGCGGCCGAGGTACAGCGGTCGCTGCAAGCCTGGCATCGGTTCATGCGCGTGCTGGACGGCCGGCTGGTGGAGACGGGTGCCTACACCGCGGGCGACGCGTTCAGCCTGGCGGACATTGCCATTGGACTGTCCGTGCATCGCTGGTACCAGACGCCATTCGAACACCCTCGCCTGGAGGCAGTGGACGGCTACTACCGGCGCATCGAACAGCGCAATGCGTTCATCACGCATTGCATCGGCGTGCCGTGATCCGGCACACCGCGATCGACCTCGCTTTCCCTTCCTTGCCCATTACCGTGATGCCCATACGTCCATGCGACCAGACTTGCTCCTTGCCTTCATGACCTATGCGTTCGTGACTTCCATCACCCCCGGCCCCAACAACACCATGCTGCTCGCCTCGGGACTCAACCATGGGTTCGTTCGCAGCGTGCCGCACATCCTTGGCATCAGCCTCGGCTTCGCGGCGATGGTGTTCGGCGTGGGGGCGGGACTCGGGCGCCTGTTCCTCGCCTATCCCTTCCTGTACACCACCTTGCGCGTGGTCGGTGCGGTCTACCTGCTCTGGCTCGCCTGGCAGATCGCCACAGCCCAGCCGCTGCAGGAAACCTCGGCGCCCGGCCGGCCATTCGGTTTCTGGAAGGCCGCCGCCTTCCAATGGGTCAATCCCAAGGCATGGATCATGGCCATCGGGGCCATTGCCACCTACGCACCCGCCGAGGGCGGCGTGCTGGCGGTGATCGTCATCGCCGCGCTCTATGCCGTCGTCAATGCGCCAAGCGTTGCCGTCTGGGCAGCCTTCGGCACGACGCTGCGTCGTTGGCTGACGGACAGGCGCCATTTGCGCATCTTCAACATCGCGATGGCCATCCTGCTCGTGCTGTCGCTGTATCCCCTGCTGTCCGGCCAGGCCTCGCAATGACACGATCCCCCCGTGCGAGCGACCTTCTCCTCGTGCATGGCGCCTGGCACGGCGGCTGGTGCTGGGAGCGCGTGGCTCCACTGCTGGCTGCTGCGGGACGGCGCGTGGTGACACCGACGCTGAGCGGCCTGGATGGCACCCCTGGGCGCTTCGGACTGAGCCACCACGTCGACGACATCCTCGCCCATGCAGAGAACCTGGGAACGATCACGTTGGTCGGCCACAGCTATGCCGGATTCCCGGCTTGCGCCGCCGCATCACGCCTGGGAGAAAGGATCGACCATCTGGTGCTCCTCGACGCGTTCCTTCCCCTCGACGGAGAGAAGTTGCTCGATCACGCACCGCATCTCATCGACCGCTACGCCAATGCCATGGCCGCCCATCCGGACTGGCGGATCCCTCCCTTGCCCGCCGCGCAGTTCGGCATCTCCCCGGCCGACCAGGCATGGGTGGACATGCGCCTGAGGGGCCAGCCCGCACAGAGTTACTTCGAATGCATCCGCCTGAAAAGCCCGTTGTCCGCCTGCCGCAGGACCTATGTCCGTTGCAGCCAGGCGCCCGGTGAGCTTCTCGCACGCTCCGTCTCACGGGCCAGGAACGACGGCTGGAACTATCTGCAACTGGACGCCCCGCATGATGCGATGATCAGCCATCCGCAGGCCTTAGCCGATCTACTGCTGGACATGTAAGCAGGCGGTCTACTCCTTGTCGGGTACCTGCCTACTGGGTCGTTGCAACCTTTCGACGAAGCTGCGCAGTTGCTCCGAATCCTCGGCATCCCTGCGCAGCAGGTAGGTCGTCAGTGGTGGCACCTCACCGGCCAGCGGACGCGAAGCGACGTCCGGGTGCCGCCATAGGGACAGTTGCGGGCGGGTTGTGATCCCGAGGCCGTAGCCTGCTGCCACCAGCGCCATCAGCAAGTCATGGGATACCACCCGTTCGGCAATCCTGACCTCGCATTCCGCGGCACGCAGGAGCCGGTCGATTTGCCTGCTGCATCCTGCGCACGCTTCCGGATCGCAAAGCACCAGTGGATGGGACAGCAGTTCCATCAGGGAGAGTTCGGGATGAATCAGGGCGGGATGCCTCGCAGGCACCGCCACGACCAGGGGCTCGCTCCACGCTGGCGTCGCCAGCAATCCTTCACCTGGATGTTCCGCCTTGGCGAACCCCGCGTCATAGTCACCCTCTCTCAGGCCTTTCAACTGCTGGGCGAGCGTCACCTCGAACAGGCTGATCTCGACCTCGGGCGACTCCTCGCGGCAGCGAGCCAGCAGGTCGCTCAGGTGCGATGGCGAAATTCCATCGGAGAGCGCGATTCGCAGGATGCCCCGGTATCCGGTTGCCGCAGCGCGTGCGCCGGCCCGGGCCTGCTCGGCGGCCGCCAGCACGCGCCGTGCTTCGTCAAGGAAGACCTGTCCAGCCCATGTGAGCCGGGTGCCATGGCTGTTGCGTTCGAACAGCCTGACGCCCAGGTCATCCTCCAGTTGACGAATGGATCGCGACAGTGGCGACTGCTCGATGTGAAGCCGTTCCGCCGCACGAGTAAAGCTGAGCTCTTCCGCCACGGCGATGAAGTATCGGATATGGCGCATCAGCATCGCTACGCTCCCGATCGATGCCTCGCAGCCTGGCGGCCGGGGCTGGAAGATAGGCTTTCCGCGTCCTCGGGACTTGGGACGTTCCAGCCCAAGGCCTTGTACAGGGCCACGATGTGTATCTGGGAGTCGACTTCCTGCTGTGCTATCTGCCGACGCAACTGGAACAGGGTGCGCTGGTTCTCCAGCACGGCCTGGTAGCTTCCGGCCCCGGCGCGGTAGCGCCTGTCGGCGATGTCGAACGCGGCCTGGGCGTGTTGTGCGGCTTGCAGCAGTCCCGCCAGCTGGCGCTGCTGTTCGGCCACTTGCGTCACCGCGCTCTCGACCTCCTGCTGCGCGGTCAGGAGCACCTGCTCATAGCGCGCCATCGCGCCATCGGACAGCGCCTCGGCCCCGCGCAGCCGGGCACGGGCATTGCCCAATCGCAGTGCGGGCCAGGACACCGTTGGCGCGATCTGGAAGGCACGCGAGGCAGCGCTGCCGAAATCTCCGTCGCGCAACGCGAAGAAGCCAAGAAATCCACCCACCTCGATGCGCGGATAGAGGTCAGCCGTCGCCGCGCCGACATCCTCGACGCCGGCGGCGAGCATGCGCTCGGCCTGCATGACGTCCGGGCGCGCCAGGATCATCCGGTTCACATCGCCCAACGGCACACGCGCCACCAGCGGTGCGGCTCGCACGGCGTCCGGTGCGGGCAGGCCGCCCAGGCCGGGCCGCTGCCCTGCGAGGACATCGAGCCGATGGCGGGCCTGCTGCAACGCCGCCACCAGCGCTGGAAGCTCTGCCTCGCTGCGCAACAGGTTCGCCTGCGCATTCTCCACCTCCTCGGGCAGGCCGGCGCCGGCGTGCAGGCTGGCCTGGGCAAGCCGTACGGTTTCACGCCAGTTGTCTGCTTCCTGTCGTGTGACCTCCAGTCGCCGTCGATAGCCTTGCGCCTCGAACCAGGTGCGGGCCACCTCGGCGGCAATGCTCAGGCGTGTCATCTCCAGTTCCGCCTGGGTGGCCTCGGCCCGCGCCATCGCCGCCCGCTGCAGCCGGTCCAGGCGACCGAACAGGTCGACCTCCCATTGCACGTCGAAGCCAGCCTGCCAGGACTCGGACAGGGAGCGCTGGCCACCGTTGCTCGCCTGTTGCTGGATGCCACGGGTGTAGCCAGCGCCGCTGGTCACGCCCGGCAGACGATCGAGCCGACGCTCGTCGAAGATGGCGCGTGCCGCCAGCAGGTTGGCCTGGGCCTGGCGGATGTCATGGTTGCGCGCCAGCGCCGCCTCGATCCAGCGGCTGAGGCCCTCGTCGTCGAAGACCTGCCACCACGCGACCGGCGCGACGTCGGCGTCGGCGTCGGCTGCAGCGAACTCCGCGGCCTGCGGGCTGGCCAGCACGATGGCAGGCGCTTGCGGCCGGACGTACTGCGGACCGACGGCGCAACCCGCCAGCGCCGTGGCGAACGCCGCAGCCGCCCATGTGCGGACGCATTGGGTGCTTGTGCTCATGTCGCCGCTCCTTCGGTGCGTGCGATCTCGGCTAGTTGCCGGCTGCGCGCGCTCTGCACGCGGTGGTCGCGCGCCAGCAGGGTGTAGATGGTGGGCAGCACGAACAGGGTGAACAGCGTGCCCACCAGCATGCCGCAGACGATCACTGCCCCAAGGCCGAAACGGCTGTTGGCGCCCGCCCCGCTCGCAAACAGCAGCGGCACCACGCCGAAGGCCATGGCCCCGGTGGTCATCAACACCGGACGCAGACGGATCTGCGCGGCGCGGATGATGGCGGCGCGGCGGTCCAGCCGCTCGTGGACCTGCAGTTCGTTGGCGAACTCGACCATCAGGATGCCGTGCTTGCTGATCAGTCCGATCAACGTCACAAGACCGATCTGGGTATAGATGTTGAGCGTGGCCCAGCCCAGTGCCAGCGGCAGCAGGGCGCCGCAGATCGACAGCGGCACCGTGATCAGAATGATCAGCGGATCGACCAGGCTCTCGTACTGCGCGGCCAGCACCAGGTAGATCACGACCAGGGCGGCCAGGAAGGCGAAGACCAAAGCGTTGCCCTCCTGCACGTACTGGCGCGACTCGGACTGCCAGTCGTGGCTGAAGCCGGGCGGCAGTTCGGCCACGACCTGTTCGAGGAAACCCACCGCCTGGCCCAGCGAGACGCCCGGCGCGGGAATGGCCTGCAGGGTGGCCGCGTTCTGCTGGTCGAACTGGTTCAGCCGGTTGGGCTCCACGCCCATGTCCAGGCGCACCACGGTGGACAGCGGCACCAGTTCGCCGCCCGCAGTGCGAACGTACTGCCGCGCCAGCGCCTGCGGGGTGAGGCGCTGCTCGCCCACGCTCTGCGGGATCACGTCGTAGGAGCGGCCGAACAGCGCGAAGCGATTGACGTAGTTCTCGCCGACCAGCACCCCCAGGGAGTCGCCGATGGCCTGCAGCGCAACGCCCAGACTTGCCGCCTTGGCGCGGTCGATCGTCACCTGCACGACGGGGCTGTCGTACTCCAGGTCGCTGTCCACCACCACGAACAGGCCGCTGTCGCGGGCACGCTGCTTGATCCCCTCCATGGCCTCGTACAGCACCGGATAGTCCTGCGCGCTGCGCAGCACCAGTTGCACCGGCAGGCCGCCGCTGCCGCCCGGCAGGGGCGCGACCTGGAACACGAAGATGTCGCTGCCGACGATCTCGCCGACGGCGCCCTGCAACTCGGCCACGATCTGCGGCTCCTTGCGTGCGCGCTCGCTCCAGTCGGACAGCATCAGGCCGCCGAAGCTGTTGGCCGGACCGTCCGTGCCGTTGATGATCCACGTGCCGATCGTCTCGGGCACCGCGGACATGACACGGTGCAGTTCGTCGGCGAAGCGTTCCGCATACTCCAGGCTGGCGTGCTGCGGCGACTTTACTGCCGCCAGCACCGCCGCCTGGTCTTCCGGCGGCGCCAGTTCGCGCTGCGGCAACTGGTACAGGAACGGCAGGCTGAGGCAAACCAGCAGGGCGAATCCGCCGCTGAGCCAGCGATGCCGCAGCGACCGACCCAGCACCCGTCCGTAGCGGTCCGCGAGGCCGCCGAAGACCCGTTCGGCCACGCGGGCCATGCGGCCCTGTCCACCGTCCTGATGGCTGGACTTCAGCAGCAGCGAACTCATCACCGGCGACAGCGTCAGTGCCACCACGCCGGAGACGATCACCGCGCCGGCCAGGGTGAGTGCGAACTCGCGGAACAGCGCACCGGTCAGCCCGCCCATCAGGCCGATGGGTGCATACACGGCGGCCAGGGTCAGCGTCATGGCCACCACCGGCCCCGCGATCTCGCGCGCGCCGACCAGCGCCGCCGCCACCGGCGACTTGCCTTCCTCGATGTGGCGATGCACGTTCTCGACCACCACGATGGCGTCGTCCACCACGAGCCCGATGGCCAGCACCATCGCCAGCAGGGTCAGCAGATTGATGCTGAAGCCGAACGCCAGCATCAGCGCCGCCGCGCCCAGCATAGACAGCGGGATGGCGACGACCGGGATCACCACGCTGCGCAGCGAACCCAGGCACAGCCAGATCACCAGAACCACGATCAGCACCGCTTCCAGCAGCGTCTTGACCACTTCCTGGATCGAGGCATCGATGAAGCGCGCGCGCTCGTAGACCATGGCCACCTTCACGCCCGGCGGCAAGGTCTTCTCGATGTCCGGCAGCAACTGGCGGATGCCGTCCACGATGACCAGCGGATTGCCCTTGGGCGTGGGGAACAGCGACAGGTAGACCGCCGGCTCGCCGTCCATCTGGCCGCTGGTCTGCGTCGAGGCGGCGCCCAGTTCCACCGTGCCCACGTCGCGCAGGCGCACCAGATCGTTGCCATCCTGGCGGATGACCAGATCCCGGAATTCCTCCACGCTGGTCAGGTCGGAATTGACCCGCACATTGGCGATCACATACTGCCCACGCACCTGTCCCGGCGCGGCCTGGTAGTTGTTGCGGCGGATCGCATCGGCCACATCGGTGGCGGTCAGGCCGCGCCCGGCCAGCCGTTCGGCGTCCAGCCACAGGCGCATCGCCAGCTTCTGGCCGCCATCCACCTGCACCTTGGCCACGCCGTCGATGCCGGAGAACAGGGGTTCGACCACCCGCGACAGGTAGTCCGTCAGCTCCGGCGTGGACAGGCTGCCGGTGGAGAAGCCCACATAGGCCACCGCAGTCGAATCCCCGGCGGAAAGTTCGATCACCGGATCGTAGGCGCGCTCGGGCAGGCGGTAACGCACCTGGTTGACCTTGGCCATCGCCTCGGTCAACGCTTGCGTCGAGTCTCGGTTCAGTTCCATGCGCAGCGTGACCAGGCTTCGGCCCTGCGTCGACGAGGAGGACAGGTAGTCGATGCCCTCGACCGAGGACACTGCCTGCGCGATCGGCTGGGTCACGAAACCCTGCATCAGCTCGGCCGAGGCGCCCGGGTACTCGGTGCTGACCGTGATGGTGGAAGTTTCCAAAGTGGGGTATTGCCGGATCGGCAGCTTGCCCAGGGCGAACAGCCCCAGCAAGACAAGCAGGCTGCTGACCACCAGCGCCAGCACCGGACGGTGCACGAAGACGTCGGTGAACCTCATGTCGCCTGCTCCCGGGCCGTCTTCGCCTGGGGCGAGGCCGCATCCCCGTGCAGCGCGTCGCGTGCAACCGGCTCGACCGGCATGCCGTCGCTGAGCTTGAGCTGGCCGGACACCACCACCCGGTCGCTTTCCTTCAGGCCGGAGACGATCTCGACCCGGCCATCCCAGCGTTCGCCCGTCTTCACCGCGACGCGGCGCACGGTCATTCCCTGCGGCTCTGCGGCCTCGGCGACGAACACCGTCTGGCCGTAGGCGGTGTAGGTCACCGCGGTCTCGGGCACCGCCAGCACCGGTGTGGGCTGATCACGCAGCACGCGCACGTTGGCGAACATGCCGGCCTGCAGCACGCCGTCGACGTTGGGCAGGCTGGCCTGCACACGCAGCGTGCGCGACGCGCCGATCAGCGGATCGACGGCCGACACCTGCGCCTCGAAACGGCGCTCCGGCCAGGCATCGACCCGGATCTCGACCGGTTGGCCAGGCCGCACGTGCGGGACCGCCCGTTCGTCCAGCGCAAAGTTGACCTTGAGGGTCCCGGCATCGACCAGGCTGGCGATGCCGTCTCCCGCAGCGAGGTACTGTCCCTCATGCACGCGACGAATGCCGATCGTGCCCGCGAACGGCGCACGGATTGCCTTCTGCGCGATGAGCGCCTCGATCCCACGCAGTTCGCCCTGCGCCATGTCGCGTGCAGCCTGCGCATGGTCGAGTTGCTCCTGCGTGGCCACCTTGTCGGCCATCAACCGACGGGTGCGCGCCAGCACGGTCTCGGCATTGCGCAGTTGCGCGCGCAGCCGAAGGCGCTCGGCCTGCTCGGGCGCATCGTTGATTTGCACCAACAATTCGCCTTGCTTCACCCGTTGCCCGGAGGTGAACGCGATGCGCGTGACCCGACCGGCGGTTTCCGACGCCAGTTCCACCTGCCGCGCCGCTTCCAGTTCTCCGACCCCATGGAACGCGCGCGGCGCCTGCGCACGCTCGACCGGCGCCAGCGCCACCTTGGCGGCCGGCCAGCCACCCGCGCCGTCCGAGCCCGATGAGCAGGCGGACAAGCCGATCACACTCGCCAGTACCAGGCAAAAAAATGCAAAGCGGTCGTTCATACCTTGCCCTCCAACTGCCGGCGCAGGCGGCTGGCGATCGCCGCTGCGACCAAGCCACCGATGAGGCTGATGTGCTCCAGGGCCCAGAACATGGCCGTCCTGGCCTGCGGTTCCGGCAGCGCCCAGAAGCGGTGCACGACGAGGATGGTCAGCATCAGGAACACCGCCAGTGCGCCGGCGCCCAGCCACAGCGCACGATCGAGCAGCAGCAATACCGAACCGCCCAGCAGCACCGCGATGGTGGCGATGTTGAACAGCCAGTCCGGCTCCAGCCCCGCAGCGCGCATTTCGGCCAGCCCGCCCTGGAAGTCGAGCAGCTTGGCCAGCCCGGAAGACAGGAACACCACCGCCAGCAGGACGCGGGCGCCAATCCACAGCCAGCGGCTGTCCAATGTCTTGTCAACGATGTTTCGCATGCGGGTCCGTTCTCGAAGAAACGGCCGCGCGGCAGGACCGCGCGACCGATGGGTTGCAGGAAGACTGGCCGCCGCGAAGGGGCTTGCCAGGATCGACGCGGCGGACTATAAAACCTCAAGTAAAGTTGAGGTCAAGCCATGCACCCGAAGAAGCCGATCGATTTCTCGCGCCTGCTCACCGTGGGCGAGGTGGCGCACCGCGCGGGCGTGCCGGTTTCCACCATCCACTTCTACGAGTCGAAGGGACTGATCGCCAGCACACGCAACGCCGGCAACCAGCGCCGGTTCGCCTCGGTCGTGTTGCGCTACATCGCCGTGATCAAGGTGGCCCAGCGCACGGGCATTCCCCTTGAGGAAATCAAGGAGGCACTTGGCCGCTATCCACCGGGAAGCAAACTCACCGCGGCCCAGTGGCGGGAACTGTCTACACGCTGGCGCACCAATCTGGATGAACGCATCACCAAACTGACCCGGCTGCGCGACGAACTGGACAGTTGCATTGGTTGTGGATGCCTGTCGCTGGACGAATGCCCGTTGCGCAATCCCCAGGACGCACTGGGGGCGGAAGGGCCCGGTCCCCGCATCCTCGAACGGCCGTGACGACCACAGCCATTCATGGCCGGCCGATGCGAAGCGCCTTCGTGAGGTCCGACAAGGACCTGATGCATTGCCAGCAGGGTGGCTGGACCGGCTTGTCGATGCGAATGGGCAATAATGATTGTCATTAACATATGTGGCAGGGTGATGATGTCCGGGCAATGGCAGTTACAGGCTTCGACGGCGCCGATGACCATCGGCGGCGGCGCGATGCGCGTGAAGCCGGACCAGGTCATCACCGAAGACAACGAGCCGGGGTTGAAACTCGTGCTCATGCTCGGGGACGGCGCTGTCCGCTATCGCATGCCACCGTCGCAGCCCACCCAGGTGAGCGGGCCGGCCCTCCACCTGAGCTTGAGCGACCAGCCTTTCACGGTCACCCATAGCTTCCATGCCCATACGCCCCTGCGCTATGTGGCCGTACGCATGCCCCAGTCGAGCCTGATGCAGTGGTTCGACACGCAAGGCAGGCCCATGGATCGCCTCCTGGACATGGCCGGCTCGACGCCGTTCATCCACGATGCGAAGGCGGGCCCGGCGTTGCAGGCACTGGCAAAGCAATTGCTGCTATGTCCTTTGCAGGGCGCGTTGCGCGACTTGTACCTGTCTGGGAAGGCGCTGGAGTTGACGGCCAACGTGCTGGCAACGCTGGACGTCCAACTGCCCTCGTCGACAGCAATCACCCTGCCGGTACGCCATCGCGATCGCCTCCATCGCGCCCACGAAATACTGATGCGCGATATCAGCCATCCGCCGGGACTCGACTGGCTGGCAAGCCAGGTCGGGCTGAGCGTCACGCTCCTGACGCGTGGCTTTCGCCAGTTGTTCGGCATGAGCATCTACGAGTTCGTGCGGGAGCAGCGTCTCCAGCAAGCCTATCGAATGCTGGCGACCGGGGAATGCAGCGTCTCCGCCACCGCCGGCATGTGCGGCTATACCGACTCACATTTCTCCAAGGCCTTCCAAAAGCGCTTCGGCATCGCGCCGCACACACTCTGCCGCTGAACGATATCGGCGAGCGCCAGAAGAATACCGGCCAGCGCCATTGGCAGCGCTGCGCGATGCCTAGACTCAATGCAATTGATTCCCAGTTGCTTTTGAGTCCTTGCCATGTCTATCTCCAGAACGCGTGGATGGCTGCGCGCGAGCAGTTGTTCCAGCCTGTCGACCTTGCTGTTGCTCCCACTAGGTGCCTTCGCACAATCGACCACCGAAATCAGCCAGCTGGACACCGTCACGGTGACAGCCGACCGGGAAACCACGCCCTCGCTGCTGAAGGGTTCGCAGACGCTGAGGGAAACGCCCCAGTCCGTGACCATCATCACGCGCGAACGGATGGACCAGCAAAACCTGCACAGCCTGGACGAGGTCCTGCAGCACGCCCCCGGCATCACGGTGCAGCCGTACCAGTTGCTGACCACCGGCTACTACGCTCGCGGCTTCAAAATCGACTCGTTCCAGCAGGACGGGGTCCCCATCCAGATGGGGCAGATGGCCAGCCCGCCCCAGGATGCCGGTATCTACGAGCGCGTCGAGATCCTGCGTGGCGCCAACGGCCTGATGCAGGGATCGGGCAACCCGGCCGCGACGGTCAACCTCGTTCCCAAGCGCGCTCCGCGCGAGTTCCTGGCGAATGGCGAGTTGTCGGCCGGCAGTTGGAATCGCTATCGCGGCCTGCTCGACGTGGGCGGCCCGCTCAACGAGAGCGGCAGCCTGAGGGCCCGCATCGTGGCCAACCACGAGGATCGCGATTTCTTCTACGACGTCGCCGGCCAGAAGACCAGTTCGGTCTATGGCACGGCCGATCTCGACCTGGGGCCGGACACGGTGCTGACCGTCGGCCTGCAGCGGCAACGCATCCGCTCCACCACCAACATGGCCGGCGTGCCGTTCTACAAGGACGGCTCCGACATCGGCCTGCCTCGCTCCACCTATCTGGACGTGGATTGGGATCGATTCGATTGGGACACCACGCGCGTATTCGGCGGGATCGAGCACGCCTTCGGCAATGCATGGACGGCCAAGCTGTCCGTCAACTACCAGAACGGCGACTCCAAGTTGAAATACGCCGGCGCCAATGGGGCGGTCGATCCCGCCACGGGCACCGGGCCGCGCCTGACCGGAGCAGCCTACAAGTTCGAGAACGACCAGAAGAGCGTCGACGGCTACCTAAACGGCCCCTTCGAGTTCCTGGGGCGCCGCCACGAGGCCACCGTTGGCTGGAACTACCAGCGCACGAGCCTTGAGCAGTTCTCCGCGAACTTCCTGACGCCGGTGAACCAGCCCGTGAACGTCTGGGACTGGGACCCCGGCAGCGTGCCCGAACCCGGCATCGGACCCTACGCGTCCCGTGGCCCGACCCGCACGACGCAATCCGGCCTCTATGCGGTGGGACGGTTCTCGCTGGCAGATCCTCTCACGTTGATCACCGGGGTCAGGCTGAGCCGCTGGAAACAGGAGGGCGCAGGCACGTCCACCAAACTGGGAAACGAACTCACACCCTACGGCGGCGTGGTCCTCGACATCGCCCCCCAGTGGTCCCTGTACGCGAGCTACGCGCAGATCTTCCAGCCGCAGACCCAGACGACCTGGGATGGGAAGACGCTGGACCCCGTCAAGGGCACCAACCTGGAAGCGGGCATCAAGGGCGAGTTGCTGGATGGCCGGCTCAACACCAGCCTGGCGTTCTTCAACATCCGCCAGCGCAATCGCGCCCAGATGGACCCGGCGTACCCGTGCGCCGGGATGACCTGCTTCTACATCAGTGGCGGTGAGGTGGAAAGCCAGGGCGTGGAAGCCGAGATCAGCGGCCGGCCGCTGCCTGGTCTCGACCTCTCGTTCGGCTATACCTACAACACCACGAAGTACCTGAAGGATGCCCAATCGCAAGGGCAGGCCTTCGCCAGCTTCACGCCCAGGCACATCGCACGCCTGTGGGCCCACTATGCGTTTCCCTGGGACGGCGGCCGCCTCAGCGCCGGCATGGGCGTGCAGGCGCAAAGCGCCTATACCGTGCAGTCGGGTGGCCTGACGCTGCGCCAGGGCGGCTATGCGCTGGTCAGCGCGCGCTTGGGCTACCGCATCAACCGCAACCTGAGCGCGGCCCTGCATCTCAACAACCTGTTCGACCGCCGCTACTACCAAAGCCTCTCCAGCCCGCAGTGGAACAACCGCTACGGGGAACCGAGAAGCGTCATGCTGACCCTGCGAGCGCAGTACTGACATGCAGCCCTCCGGTTTCAATGGCCGGGCGCGAGGACTGTTCGTACTGGTCGTGGCACCGCTGGTGAGTATCGGCGTAGCCGTCGGGATGACATGCCTTGGGTCCGGCTCCGATCCACTGAATCGCCTCTATGCAGGGCTGTTCTGCGCCGTGCTCACGCAGTGTGCGCTGCTCGCGGTCGGCCTGGTGGCTGGCCGTCCGGCCGGCTTGCCACTGCGCAGGGCGCTGTCCACCAGCCACCACTGGATGGGCGCGATGCTCGGCGGCATCCTTTTCGTCATCTGCCTGAGCGGTGCGCTGTCGGTGCTGAAGCCGGAATTGCGCAGCTGGGAAATGCCCACCGAACGGCAGCTTGCCCAGGCCCCCATCGGGCTGGATGACCTGCTCGCGAAGGCGTTGGCAGCCTTTCCCGAGGCAGATTCACTTCAGTTCGACAGGCCCGAGGCCGGCCCTGGGTCATGGCACGTTCAACCCATGCGGTCGCAACAACGATGGGCAGGCCCTGCGCCAACCCTGTCTGTGCCACCCGTGCCTGCCGTGCATGGCGACCTGACCGGCATCGTCACCCGCCTGCACAACACCTTTTTCGCGGGCTTCCCCGGTCGCGTCTTCGTAAGCCTGTTCGGGTTTGCGCTGGGCGCCCTAGTCGTCGGCGGCGTGGTGTTGCATCCCCGGCAGGAAGGCACGCTGTGGCGTTTGCGCCTGGGTGCCGGGTTGCGTACCGCAGCCTACGATGCCCACCGGCTGTTCGGCCTGTGGCTGGCGCCGCTGCTGTTGCTGATCGCGGTCACCGGCGTCTTCTCGGGACTCGGGGCGCTGGCCACGGTCCAGTTGGCACCGCTCGCCTTCCCCGACAAGCCGGGCCAGGTGATGCAGGCATTGATGCAGCCCTATGCGCGCCCGGCCAGCGGGCATCGTGCGCCCATGGCCAGCATGGACGAATTGATGCTGCGCCATCGTCAGATGAATCCCGACTTTCGTGTCCAGGGCATCAGTGTCCACCACTGGGGCGACGCGCATGCCTACGCCACGCTGCGCGGCACGCAGCGCTGGCAATTGAGCACGGCCATCTTCGAGCGCTATCACTATGCCCTCACGGACCTGAGCCTGCTGCGGCACGACAGCGCGGCCAACCAGGGCCCATTCACGCAAGGCTTCATCGCTATCCAACCCCTGCACTTCGCCCGCTACGCCGACGCCGCCAGCCGGTGGCTGCACGCGCTGGCGGGCCTGGCCGGCGCGCTGCTGGCCGCCAGCGGCACCTGGCTGTGGCTCAAGCGACGCGCCAATGACGAGGTCGCTCGGCATCTCCGCCCCTGGCTGAGCGGCATGACACTCGGCCTTGTACTGGCGTGCAGTGCCTTGTTCGCCATCACGGCGTTGACGCCTGACTCATGGCCGTCGCGCGAGCGCTGGCAGGCCATGGGATTCGGGCTGGCCTGGGCGGGTGCGCTGGTTTGCTGCCTGCTGCCGGGGAAATGGCGCGCACGACTGCCCACCACATTGCTGCGGCTGGCTGCGGCGCTTCTCGCCGTGGCGGCCGCAGCCAGCCTTGCAACCCAATGGCGTGGCGCCTGGCAAGCGCCATGGCCAGCCCTGTCGATCAATTTCCTGCTCCTGCCGAGCGCCATCGCGCTCTGGGGCACCGCCCGCAAACTGAAAACAACACCATGACAACTGATCCCACCCAGATGCTGAAACCCTTCTCCCTGACTCGCACACTGGCAGTCCTGCAACCCGGTTCCGCGTTGCAGTTGGTCCCCTTCAGCGAACGTGGCCGCGTGCAGTCCGACTGGATCATCGGCATCCGCGCCTTCCGCGATTCCACTTCGGTCCACGGCAGTCACTGGGAACGTCACCCCCGCGGCGACGAGATGCTCACAGTGCTTCAAGGCTGTATCGACGTCGTGCTGGATACGCCCCTTGAGGAAACGCGCCTGCACGTCGATGCCGGGCATTCCCTCATCGTTCCTCAAGGGTGCTGGCACCGGCTGGAAGTGGTGCAGCCAGGGCAATTGCTGTTCGTGACACCGGCGACCGACAGCGAGCATCGGCAACGAGATTCGGAACGCTGATATGAGCGGATCATCATCGTTCTCGCGCACGCCCGCCAGACTCTGGCCGCTGATCGCCTGCCTGTACGTATCCCAGGGCATTCCTTTCGGCCTGGCGATGGAAGCCATGCCCGCTTCCCTGCGGCATGCCGGCACGGACCTGCAGGCCTTGGCCTGGCTGCCACTCGTGGGACTGCCCTGGGTGCTGAAGTGGCTCTGGGCGCCGTGGATGGACAATCATTGGAGCTCACGCACCGGTCGCCGCCGCAGTTGGATTCTGCCCATGCAAGGCCTGGTACTGGCGGCGCTGCTTGCGGTCGCCCTGCTGGGCCTATCGGTGCAGACGCTGCCCTGGATCCTGGGCCTGGCGGTGACGGCCTCGCTGGCCAGCGCGACCCAGGACGTGGCCACGGATGCCCTCGTCGCGGAGCAGTTTGCGACCGAATCCCTGCCCATGGTCAATGCGATTCAAGTGGCCAGCACCATGGTGGGTTTCTTCTACGGCGGTCCGGTCTTTCTCATGCTCTACGGGACGCTCGGACTGACTTGGGCCATCGTTGGACTGGTCCTGCCCATCGCCGCGAGCCTGGTGCTCACGCTGTCATGGCACGAACCACAGGCGCTTGAAGTGGCGGCAAGAACCAGCAAGGCCAGTCAATGGCACTTCCTGCGATCGGGCCGCAATGCCTGGGCGCTGGTCGTCGCGGCATGCCTGTCCGCCATCACCGTGGTGGCATGTCACGGTCTGGGCAAGCTGTTGCTGGTCGATGCGCAATGGCCGCTGGCCCGCGTCGGCCAGGTCGGCATGCTGGGGGGCGCGTTCACGATCCTGGTGGGGTGCGGTGGCGGCGCATGGCTCGTGCGTCGGTTCGGGGCCTGGCCCGCGTTCCAGTTCGGCATTGCCAGCGCTGGCCTGTCGGCCGTGACCTGGGCCTGGCTCGCAACGCAAACGCCGGCCATGCCCATGACCGCTGTCGTCATGGCCACGGTACTGGCCAGCATCGGATCGGGTTGCGCCTCGGTGGCCATCATGACCGCCGCGATGAATTTCTGCCGGCGACGCACCCAGGCCGGCACCGACATGACGATGGTACAGAGCGCGCGCGACCTCGGCGAAACGATGGCGTCCTCGTTCCTGATCGCTTTGGCCGCGAGGGTGGGCTACAAAGAAGGGTTCCTGCTGGGTCTCGGGCTGGCGGTGCTGACCATGCTTGCGACCGCCTGGATGCTGCGCTCGCATCGTGCGAGGCGATCCCACGCCCCGGGATCGTGAGCCTGCTTATTCGATCGCAGAACAGGCTGGCGGCGAATCACTGTTGGCAGGGTGGAATGTCGATTGGGCAGGCGCCCCCCTGAAAGGAGATCCTTCGATGAACTCGTGTGACGCGCTGAGCGCGCTATGGCCGCTGTCCGGACTGCCATCGCAAGCCCTGGATTGGATCCACTTGACCCGACAAGACCCGGTGTTTCCCTCGTCCTTCGCCGTCGGCACCGCCGCGCAGACCAGCATTGCCGCGGCCGCGCTCGCCGCCTGCGAAGTGGGCCATGGGCGGGGCGTTCCGCGCCAGCGCGTCGCCGTGGACATGGCCCACGCCGCCGCCGAATGCACCGGCTGGTTCACGCTCGACGGCCATGAGCCCGAGCTGTGGGACCCGTTCGCCGGCCTGTACCGCTGCGCCGATGGCCACGTGCGTGTCCACACCAACTTCCCGCACCACCGCGATGGCGCGCTGCACCTGCTGGGTCTGGACCCGGCAACTGCCACACGCGCCGACGCCGAGCAGGCCCTGCGGGCTTGGAAGGCGCTGGACTTCGAGCAGGCCGCGGCCGACCACGCGCTGGTGGCCACGGCGCTGCGCAGCTTCGCCGAGTGGGATGCCACGCCCCAGGGCCAAGCCGTGGCCGCGCAACCGCTGATGACGATCACCCGGATCGCCGATGCGCCACCGCGCGCACTGCCGCCCCTGGCGGTCGATGAACGGCCGCTCGCCGGTCTACGGGTGCTCGACCTCACTCGCATCCTGGCCGGACCCGTCGGCGGGCGGGCATTGGCATCGTTCGGCGCGGACGTGATGCTGGTCAATTCACCGAACCTGCCCAACATCGCCGCCATCGCCGAGACCAGCCGCGGCAAGCGCTCGGCGCACATCGACCTGCGCACCGAGGCTGGGCGCGAGACGCTGTGGCGGCTCGTGGAAGACGCCCACGTGTTCTCGCAGGGCTACCGGCCCGGTGGCCTGGCCGCGCTCGGCTTCTCGCCCGAGGCCCTGGCCGCGCGCCGGCCCGGCATCGTCGCCATTTCGCTCACCGCCTACGGCACCCGAGGCCCCTGGGCTGGCCGGCGCGGCTTCGACTCATTGGTGCAGACCGCCATGGGATTCAACCACGCCGAGGGCGAGGCGGCGGGCGACGGCCGGCCGCGCGCGCTGCCGATGCAGATCCTCGACCAGGCCAGCGGCTTCCTGATGGCCTTCGGCGCGGCCGCGGCGCTCCGGAGGCAGCAGCATGAAGGCGGAAGCTGGCACGTCCAGGTGTCGCTGGCACAAACCGGACACTGGCTGCGCGGCCTGGGGCGCATCGAGAATGGCCTGCGGGTCGACAAGCCGGATGTCACGCCCTGGTTCGCCGAAGACATCTCCGGCTTCGGTCTGCTGCGCGCGGTGCGGCCCAGTGCGCAACTGGCGCGAACGCCGGCTGGCTATGCGCGGCCGTCGGTGCAGCCGGGCACCGATGACCCGCATTGGTGACGCGCATGCAATCCCGTGTGGTCATTTCGGGGTGCTCCGGCGGCGGCAAGTCGACCCTGCTCGGGGAACTGCGGCGGCGTGGTCATGCGACCGTCGCCGAACCCGGGCGGAGGATCATCGCCGAGCAGACTCGACAGGGCGGCAACGCCCTGCCATGGACCGACATGGCGGCCTTTCTGCGCGAGGCGCTGCGCGTCGCCGCCATGGATCTCGAAGGCGCGGCTCGGGACGCTGGTCCGGTTTTCTTCGACCGAGGGCTGATCGACGCCGCTGCAGCGCTTCAGCGACTGTTCGGTGTACCTCTGTCGGAAAGCCTGGGCGAATCCCGCCCTTATGGGCGGCTCGTGTTCCTCGCACCGCCCTGGCCGGACATCTATTGCGCCGACGGGGCGCGGCGGCACGGCTTTCCCGAGGCTGAGGCGGAGTACGCCCACCTGGATGCCACCTACCGGGCACTCGGCTACGAAGTCAGGTTGCTTCCGCGCGCCAGTGTGGCCGAGCGGGCCGACTTCGTTCTCCAAGCGATTCATCGCTGCTGAAGGCGAGACGAACGTGCGGCGGCCGTCTTGGCCGTCGATCCGAACACGTCCTTGTCGCAGGCGCACTCGCAGGCACCGTTTGGGGTGACCACGCGATGACAGGGATGGCGAAAACGGGGCGAAGCGGTCTCCGGTTTGTTTGTCGTGTCGAAGCCGGATTTCGGTTCGACTGTCATCGGATTGGCTTCCCTCCGGTGTTGTCTCATGGACTCTTGCGCTGTTCCTCATGCCGCTCGCGCTCGCTCAGCATGGTTTGCTTCCGGCATTGCCATCCTGGCATTGGCCACCCGCGCCGCCGCGGCGGAAGTATGGGTCGTTACCGACTCGCATCATCCGGTCCATGGCCAGGCTGACCGGCACCTCATCCTGGACGCGGCCGCGGTGCTCGAAGCGGAGCTGGCCGACAACCTGCCCACCGATCCTGAGCGCGCCAGCGCCATCGTCCAGCAACGCCTGAAGCTGGGCGGTACAGACCTGCAGCGAAGGATCGGCACCGCCTACCAGGGCGTTGCCGATGCCTGGAGCCTTGGCGTCGCCAAGGTTCCGGCCATCGTGGTGGATCGCCGATACGTGGTCTATGGCGAGGCGGACGTGGCCCGTGCGGTTGCCCGCATCGACCAATACCGGAGGACGCAGCCATGACGAGGCGTCCGTTCGCGCCATCCCGGTGCCAGCGGTTGGCCATCGCAGCGCTGCTGCTGGGGTGTTCCGCATCGTCCTTCGCACTGAACACGGCCACCATCGTGGCCTCCACCCTGTCGCCGGATTGCCTGGAGTACCGCGTCACCGGCATCTGCTATTGGCTCTATTGCACCTGGACGGGATGCACCGTGCGCACCTCGGTCAAGGTGCGCCACTACATCCCGGATGCCGTGGTGTCGAGCTACTCGAACACCGGCGAGAACTCTTGGGTCGAGGTGCGGGCGATGAGCCTGCCGAACCCGACCGCGAAGGCCGGCGGCGACGGCACCACCAACGAGGATCACGAGAACAACCTGGCGAAGTTCAAGAACGCCGACGTCATCGGCCATCCCGGTGGCCATGTGTTCAGCCAGTTCGCCAGCGCCTCCGGCTACACCTGCGAGGGCGCCGGTACCGCCTTCATGCCCTATCTGCTGAGCACGCTCGACACGCTGGCATGGCGCTACAACATCCCCGAGGCGCTGTATCCGGAAGCACTGATTCCGGGCCGGCGCGAGATCGGCACGCGTACGGGCCTGAATCTCTGGGGCAACGTCTATCCGCGAGGCGGCTTCCTGCACCAGGTGGATGACCACAAGGCCGCAGCCGTGGTCGCCCAGCGCGCGGGTGACATCGTGACGCGCCGCAACCAGATCCACGTCTACCAACCGCTGCTCGCCAGTTCGCGCGATGGCTACTGGCCGGCCGGCGCCCTGATGGAAACCGATGCCGCCACGGGCAAGTGGCAGGAGCTGACCCCCACGCTGTCCAGCAGTTGCGCGGTATTCCCCCACGGCAATGCCAAGGTGCAGGCCCGGCGAGGCGACTACGCCTGGGCATTGTGGCGTCCTTATAGCTGCTGCCAGCGCCGCGGCCAGGCGTTCCTCGGCAGCGTCGATTTCCTGTGAGACCCGATGCCATGACGAATTCATTTCCGAGCGCCCGTCGATTTCTGTACGTCGCATTGGCCGTTGTCGCAGCGCTGAGCTACTCCAGCGCCGGGGCGCAGACCAGCGTCAACGAGTACGGCGTCCAGCATCAAGGCAGCGTGATCGGCGACGACGTGCTCTACAGCATTGGGGGCGGCCGCGCGGTGTCCATGAGCGGTGCGGCCAACATGCACTCCATCGGCGTTGGCGTCGGCTGGAACAGCAACCTGATCTGTGGCGACATGAGCATCACCACCACGCTGCAGAACCAGTTGAACGGCATCACCAATGGCTTCCAGGCCATCATGTCCTCGGTGATCCAGAACGCCACCGCTGCCGTGGCGTCGCTGCCCGCGTTGATCATCCAGCGCGCCGATCCAGGGCTGTACAACCTGTTGACCAATGGGGTGCTGCAAGCCAGGCTGGATTTCGATCGCAGCAAGCTGACCTGCCGTGCCATCGCCAATCGCATGGCCGACATGGCGGGTGGGCAGCTCGGCTGGGACCAGCTCGCCGAAGGCATGGCGCTGAAGCAGGCCGTCGCGAGCACCGATGCGGTCTCGGCGATCGACGACGCCGAGGCGAACCGTGGCAACAATGGCGTGCCGTGGGTCGGCGGAGACAACGCTGGCGGCGCGGGCCAACGTCCGGTGCGTGTGGTCGGCGACGTGACCCGCGCCGGCTACAACCTGCTCAATGGCCGTGGCGTCGGCGATGCCAGTTCGATTCCGCAAGCCAGTTGCAGCGGCAACCTGGCCTGCCAGACCTGGAGTTCGCCCGATGCCGCCGCGGCCTGGGCCGTTCGCGTGCTGGGCGAGCAGGAACAGCGCACCTGCGATGCATGCACCAAGACCGTCACCACGCCGGGCGTTGGCCTGACCCCGCTGATCCAGGAGGAATACGAGGACAAGCTGCAGGCCCTGCAGGAGTTGGTCGCCGGCAGCCGGCCAACCACGGCGCAGAACCTGCAGGCTGCGAGCAGCGCGTCGCTGCCCATCACACGTGGGGTGATCGAGGCGCTGCGCGACGAGACGGACCAGGACATCCTGGCTCGGCGCCTGGCCTCGGAGGTCGCGCTGGCCAGCGTGCTGGAGAAGGCGCTGCTGCTGCAACGCACGCTGCTGACCGGGCGCAAGGAGCCCAACGTGGCCGCCAACGAACTGGCCCAGAAGGCCGTCACCCACGAAAGCGACATCCTCGATCGCGAGATTCACAACCTGAAGGCAGAGCTGGAGCTGCGCCGCGAACTGGCCAGCAACTCGCCGATGGCGATCATCCAGCGCCACAGCACCCGTGCCGCCGGTGCGCGTGGGATCTACGAGGGTGACCCGGTACGCAATCGGGTCGATGAACTGCAGCGGCCGCCGTCCGGCGGAAGCCATCCATGAGTGCCGCCGGGCGGTGCCTGCGCTGGCTGTCCAGCCAGCGCGCCATCCTGGTGCTGGTGTGGACGGTGTCGCTGCTGATCGCCGCGACCGCCGTCAATGTGGTCGGCATCCGCATCGCGGGCGGCATCGAGGGCTGGCAGCGCTGGATGGCGGCGCAATCCGGGGCCTTCCTGGCCTGGCGGTTGTTGCTGTATGCCGCCACCGCCTGGGGTTGGCTGTGGATGCGACGTCGCCTGCGCGCGCGGGAACCGGAGCGCGCTGCCGGGCAGCGGCTGCTGCGCGCGGAGATTGCGGCCATCGTCGCCGTGATCGTGCTGGAAGCCAGCCTGCTGATGCAGGCACGGTAGCGCGGGGTTCGCCATGACGCTGTACACCACCGACTACCTGGAGTACTACCTGACGCTGGTGTCCTGGGTGGTCCACAACGGCATCTGGTCGGTGCTGGTCGCCAGCGGCATGTTCGCCGTCCCGTTCCTGGCGATCGTCATCCAGGAATGGTTGAAAGCCCGCGCGGAAGGCGCGGACGAAGGCAACAAGGGCGTGCTGTCCTCGGCTCGCATCGAGAGCCGCGTCTTCGTCGCCATCGTGGTGATCATGTTCGCGGGCATTCCCTTCATCGACGTCGATCTCAACACCATCCGCTACGACCATTCGCGCTCGACGCAATGCCAGGTAAGCGTCCCGGAGCCGACCGATACCGGCTGGTCGCAATCGTTCAGCACGATCAACAACCAGTCGGCCAAGGTGCCGGTGTGGTGGTTCGCCATGCACGCGATCTCGCGCGCGATCACCGGCGCCTCGGTCGCGGCCATTCCCTGCGGCACCGACCTGCGGCAGATCCGCATGGACATCGACGCGACTCGCATCGACGACCCGGTGCTGGCCCAGGAGGTCAGCGATTTCACCCGCGACTGCTATGGCCCCGCCCGCGCCAAGCTGTTCATGACCCGGCCCAGCCTGAGCGAGGAGCAGATGCACGACGTCACCTGGATCGGCTCCAGCTACTTCGTCGGCACCGCCGGCTTCTACGACAGCTACCGCTCCAGAACACCGCGCGATGCCTGGCCGTTCGACGCCACGCGCGACGCCGGCCTGGCCGAGGTGCCCGGCGGGGGTGGCTACCCGACCTGCCGGCAGTGGTGGTCCGACGGCGGCCATGGCCTGCGGGCCCGACTGCTGGCCCAGGTCGATCCCAACCTGCTGACGCGACTGGCCGGCTGGGCGGGCTTCCTGAGCCAGGCCGAGGTCAACGACTCGGTGATCCGCGCCGTCGCTAGCCCTCGCCAGCAGAAACTCAACCAGGGGGCGGTCTACACGGACTACGGTGGCCAGATCGACATGACGTTGCCCAACATCGTCACCCGCGCCGCCAGCGACGTGGGGCTGACCGTCGGATCACTGGGCTATTTCCCGGCGATGGACGTGGTGCGGCAGGCGCTGCCGATGGTGCTGTCCCTGCTCAAGATGGCGCTGGTCATCTGCATCCCGCTAGTGCTGCTGATCGGCACCTATGACCTCAAGACCGTGGTCACGGTGAGCGTGGTGCAGTTCGCGCTGTTCTTCACCGACTTCTGGTTTCAACTCGCCCGCTGGATCGACTCGACGATCCTCGATGCGCTCTACGGCTGGGGGTGGGGCTGGAACCGGCCGCACACGAACTTCGATCCGCTGGTGGGCCTCAACAACACCTTCGGAGACATGCTGCTGAACTTCGTGATGGCCACGATGTTTTTGATCTTGCCCACGTTCTGGGTGGCGGCATTGGCCTGGGCTGGTATCCGTGCAGGCAACGTGCTTCAAGGATTGAGTACTGGCACGCGGGATGCCGGACAAGCCGGTGGCAGGGGCGGCGGCTTGATGATCGGTGCGGCCAAGCAGAAATAGCTCCAACCGCCGGTTCAATCGTCTTCGAATCGTGGATCTGGGTCATCGCTGTAGTTGATGGGGTCGTAGGCAAGGCTTTCGCGATGATCCAACTCTTCGGCCTTGCGTCCGAGGAAATCATCGTCGCCTTGCGGCGCTTGCTCCGCCATCCTGGCTGCCATAACGAGAGCGACCAGCAACAGCGCCGCCCAGACCGCGACGTACAGCAACACCCCGAGGGTCGCCAGCTTGACCACCCAGATCAGCACCCTTGCACCGCCTGCCGGCAGTCCCTGCGCCATCAGCCACCGATGCACCCGACGCTCCGCGCGCAGGCAACCGCCCCATACACCGCCCAGCCAGCGGCCGAGTCGTGCTGCGGTGGTCATGCGTGCGGTGTGCTTCATGGTTGGCTACCTCATGGTCGTTCCACGGTCGTTGGGCAAGGCCGTGCCGGTTTCCTTCATGCCTGCCGCGCCGCGAATGCTTCGGCGGTCATGATCAAGCCAGGAAAGTCCTCTCGCATGGCGAGAATGTCTGCATCGCCCGTGATCAACGCATCTGCCTTGCCGACATGCGCGAGCACCAGGAACACCTGATCCTTCTCGTCGCGGCAGACCGGCAGGTCTGGCCATGGCATCGGCAGTTCCACCACATCGGCGTAGGGCAGAAAGTCCGCCAGCAACTCCTGCTGTTCCAAGGTCGACAGCTTGAACTTGGGATAGGCCAGGACGCGCAGCAGTTCGCTGGCCGTCTCCCGGCAGACCAGCGGCTGCAACTGCTGTTGCTGCCAGGCGTGGCGTATCCAGGCCAGGCGTCCTGCATTGAAGATCAGCGCCGACAGCACGATGTTGGTGTCGAGCACGACCCTGCGCATCAGCGCCGTGCCCAGGCCACGGCATCCTCGACGTCCTGCTCGGTGATCCCGAGTTGCTCCAGCTTCTCGCGCACGGCCTGGGCTTTCTGGACCCGCACGGGGGTCAGGACGATCCGACCGCCCTCGACGGTCACGTCGAAGTACTCCGCCGCATCCACGCCGGACACGGCCGCCTTGGGCAGTGTGATCTGATTTTTCGAAGTGAGCTTGGCAAGCATGGAAGGCCTCCGTAAGTTTCAAAGGAAATCTTACTTCCTTACTTCATTCTCGACAAGCAGCCTTCGGGCGCAGGGGTTTCAGGGCCTGCTGCGCTTTCAGCGCCGGTTGAAACGGCCTGATCCGGTGAAAACACAGTGCCTGTTCCGCCCGATCCTGGAGCGCACCGGCTCCACATTGATTGCGGCACACGAAGCCGACTGCCCCTATATCAAAGGGCTTGTCGAAGGCCAAAGGGCTGGGATGGAGCAAGGGAATGGCCTCAAGGGGAAAGGCCCTACCCGAAAAGGCCAAAAGGCTCCTCCGGCCAGCCCATCACCAGGATGTCGCCATGCTTTCGCTGTTCCAGCGCAAACGGGTGCCGCTGGCCACCGCCACCGCGCCACCTCCTGTCGAGCCTGCCAAAGGGCTGACGCCACCGCAGTCGGCCACATCGCTGCTGGCGGAGCCGCGCCGGCAGCGGCTGCTGGAACACATCTGGCAGCGCACCTCGCTGTCGCGTCGGCAGTTCCGCTCGCTGTACCTGGCGCCGCTGGAGCGCTACGCCGAGCTGGTCCAGCAGTTCCCGGCCTCGGAGGCGCATCACCATGCCTGGCCGGGCGGCATGCTGGACCACGGCTTGGAGATCGTGGCCTACGCGCTCAAGCTGAGGCAGTCCCACTTGCTTCCGGCCGGCGCCTCGCCCGAGGCCCAGGCCGCGCAAGCCGAGGCCTGGACCGCCGGGACCGCCTACGCCGCGTTGCTGCACGACATTGGCAAGATCGCGGTCGACCTGCACGTCGAGCAGGCCGATGGCCTGGTCTGGCACCCCTGGCACGGGCCGCTGCGGCAGCCGTACCGCTTTCGTTACCGGACGGATCGCGAGTACCGGCTGCATGGCGCCGCCACGGGACTGCTCTACACCCGTGTGCTCGATGCCGGCATCCTCGACTGGCTGAGCGACTACCAGGACCTGTGGTCGGCGCTGCTGTACGTGCTGGCGGGCCAGTACGAGCATGCCGGCACGCTGGGAGAGCTGGTCGTCAAGGCTGACCAGGCATCGGTGGCCCTGGCGCTCGGCGGTGATCCGGCCAGGGCGATGGCGGCGCCGAAGCATGCGTTGCAGCGCAAGCTGCTGGATGGTCTGCGCTACCTGCTGCGCGAGGAATTCAAGCTGAACCAGCCTGGCGGCCCGTCGGATGGGTGGCTGACCCCGGAGGCACTCTGGCTCGTCAGCAAGACAGTCAGCGACAAGCTGCGCGCACACCTCCTGTCGCAGGGCATCGAAGGCATTCCATCGAACAACACCGCCGTCTTCACGGTGCTCCAGGACCATGGCATCGTGCAGCCCGCCCCGGATGGGAAGGCGATCTGGCGGGCGACAGTCACGAGCGGCACCGGCTGGTCCCACAGCTTTACCTTCCTGCGCCTGTCGCCGGCCTTGATTTGGGAGTCGGGCGAGCGTCCCGCACCGTTCTCCGGCACGGTCACCACGGAAGAGCCCCTCCCTGGCGATGAGACAGCGCCGGCCTCCGCCGGCATCCCGGCCACCTCACCGTCTCCTGGGGTGGCGGATTCCCCGGCCGGGATCGCGGACCCGGTCTCCGATCTGCTGTCGATGCTTGATGCGTCCGACGCAGCCACCACCAGTGCATCGTCCGCCAGCGCGGAACCGCCATCACCATCCGCCGCCGCAACTGCGGCAGTGACTCATTTGTCGCCGACCAGTCCTGCCACCATGCCGGCTCCCACGAAGGCCACGCCGTCCGGGGAAGACTTCATTGCCTGGCTCAAGCAAGGCATCGAATCGCGCAAGCTCATCATCAACGATGCGAAGGCACTGGTGCATACCGTCGATGGCACGGCGTACCTGGTCAGCCCCGGCGTTTTCCAGCGCTACGTGCAGGAACATCCGGAGATCCAGGTGCTGGCCCGGCAGGACAATCTGCACGACTGGCAATGGGTGCAAAAGCGCTTCGAGAAGCTGGGACTGCACCGCAAACAGGACAGCGGCCTGAACATCTGGACCTGCGAAGTCACCGGGCCGCGCAAGTCGCGGCGGTTGCACGGCTATCTGTTGGCGACGCCTTCGACATTGTTCGCGGAAGTCCCGCCGGACAACCCCTACCTGTCCCTGGCGCGGAATTCAGCGCCCCCGGGCACAACGCATGCCAGATGCCTGCGACCAGATGACTGACCGGCCAAGCCCGCGTTGCCGGGCTATTCGATGGTGTCCTGTTCCCCGGACAGTCGCGATTCGGTCGCGGCCATCAGTGCCGCGGCCGAGCACCCCAGCCCCTTCGCGATCCGCAGGATCAACACCAGCGTGGGCATGTGCTCGCCGCGCTCGATCTTGCCCATGTGCGACCGGGCGATGCCCGCCTGTTCCGCGAGCACCTCCTGCGCCAGCCCCTGCGCAGACCGGGCCTCGCGCACGGCAACGCCGAAAGCGCGCGCTGGCTCGCTTTCATAGGTTCTTGTCCCTGCGGGTCTGCCGCGTTGCACCGATCGCTTCTGCATCAGCAGAAGCGTCACGCGCCAAGCGGATTTAAACCACGTTAAACTTATCTCATTGACTGGTCGTGCCCGGTTTTTTCCAGTGTCGGCGTTGTGCAGGTGACACGATGATCGCTTCCGATCCTTTGAACATTGCCCTGTCGGACTGCCTGGCCTATCCCCGGTTGTCGGTGCCGATGGCGGAACATCGCCGGCGCCATCCGAACCACCCCATTCGCCTTCATGAAGAACGCCTGGAGGATCTGCATCGAGGACTGCTCGCGGGGGCTTTCGAGGCAGGCCTCTGCCAGTCGCCCGCAGCACCGGAAGGCATCGATGTCCGCCCCGTCTGGCAAGACGCGCTGGCATTGGCCGTGTCGGCCCACCACCCCTTGCTGGCGTTCGCGTCAGTGTCCCTGGAGCAGGCCGCCGACAACCCGTGGATCGCCCTGGATGCCCGCGACTTTGTGGGCTACTGCGGGCAGATCGACACGCTGCTGATGGCGGCCGGCGTCTTCCCCTCGGACGTCACGACGGCCACCTCGTTCGGGTTGATGATGACCTTGGTGGCCGCCGGCTACGGTGTCTGCCTCGCACCCGTCGCCCGCATCGAGGGCCATCGTCCCCTGGGCGTTTTCCAGCGTCCGTTGCAAGAGGGAGCGCTGACGCTCACCACGTACTTCCTGAGCCGTCGAAATACGGACAGCACCCGCCTGGAGCCGTTCTTCCAAGCGCTCCAGGCAAACGCCTGACCGAACTTCGACGCGACCCTGGCTTCATCAGACTCTAGGCGTCGCTTCGGCGGCATCGGCAGCGACGGCTTCGCGCACCAGCCGCTGCACGCCTTGCCGGACCTGCTCAGGGAACTCGGTCGTCACGACTGGCTCGCTCGCCTGCATGCACTGTGCGGCCACCAACCGCGCGGCAAGGTGCAGGTTCGTTGGATTGACGGCTTCGATGGCCGGCCGTGTCCCGAGAGCCTCGTACGAGCGCAGAAGAGCGTGGTAGATGTCCCAGGTGTCGATACCCCGTGGCAGTTGCTTCAGGACGGACTGGACCAGCCTGCGCTTGAGCGGATCGAGTTGCCAGTCCGGCACCCGCTGCCCGCGATGCCCCATGTGGATCGACAGCAGGTTGCCGGCCTGGATCTCGTAGGTGATCCAGCGGCGCGACTTGCCCGCGAGCCTGGCGTAGTCCGCCACCGAGAGGTTGTGTGGTGCCTCGAAGGTCTCCAGCACTTGCAGGCGTTCGCGCTGCGCCTCCGACAGGCGCGGCCGTGCGTACTCGGGCATGCGCACGGCCGACAGCCGCTGCACCGATGCCGGCGCTTCAAGTTGGTCGGGCGTTGGCGCGGTCACGATCAGTTGCGGCGCAGTGAGGTCGACCACCGGAGACTGCACGGCCGCCTGGCCGGCGATGGTCGGCAGGCCCTGAAGCGTGATGGTCAGATGCCGGCTGGCAACCTCGACCTGGTTCTGCTCGAACAGGTCCAGGCGATCGGCCCAGTCCTGCATCATGACACGGCGCTGCTCGACGTATTCGGCATGGTTGTAGGTCGCGCTGATCCTGTCTGGATCGGCATGCGAGAGCTGGGCGTCCACCCACTTCTTCGGGTAGCCGAGTTCATTCAGCGCCGTCGAGATCGTTGCCCGGATGCCATGCCCCGTGAGTTGGTCCTCGTAGCCCATGCGCTTGAGCGCGGCGTTGAGCGTGTTCTCGCTGATCGGGTTCTTCAGGCACCAGTCGCCGGGGATGAGATAAACCTGGGCCGGCTTGAAGTTGTCGAGCAGGTGGCGAACGATCTCCTGCGCCTGCACCGACAGCGGCACGATGTAGGGTGGGATGTCGATCAGGCGCTTGCGCTTCTTCCTGGTGAGCAGCTTGCGCTGCTTGAGCCTGGCTACGGGGATGATCCACAGGCCCCGGTCGAGGTCGAACTGATCGGGCGTGGCAAAGCGAAGCTCGCCGGTGCGCACACCGGTGAGCATCAGCAGCCGGATGCCCAACTGCGTGTTCAGGCGCCCGCGGTACTTGCGCAGCGTCTGCAGCATGGCCGGCAACTCGTGCATGCGCAGGAACGGGTTGTGTTCGACCGGCGGCAAGGGCAGCGCGACCACTTCCAGGTCCCTGGACGGGTTCTCGCCCATGTTGGGGATCGCCACCGTTGCGTAGGTGAACAACTGGGCGAACCAGGTCCTCAGCTTTTCGGCCACCGACAGCGAGCCGCGCTTTTCCACCTTGCCGATGATGTCCAGCAGGTGCGCGCGGGTGATCTCGTAGATGGTCAGGTGCCGCAGCGATGGGAACACATCTTTCTTGAAGACGCGCCCGATCTGCTCCAGGCTGGTCTGCCGTCCTTCCTCCAGCGAGAGCCGGCGATGGGCCAGCCATTGCTCGTAGACGGCCATGAAGGTGTGCTCGCCGGCCAGGACGATCGCATGCCGCTTGCGCTTGCGTTCGCTGTGGGGATTGACGCCCTTGGCGAGCAGCGAGCGGGCTTCATCGCGAAGCGCACGGGCGTCCTTCAGCGAGAGCGCTGGATACGTGCCAAAGGACATGCGGTCGCGCTTGCCGCCCCACGAGAAGCGGAAGTGCCACGCCTTTGCACCGGTGGCTGAAACAAAGAGGGAAAGGCCGTCTGTGTCGGCCAGGGTGTACGGTTTGCCGGTCGCCTTGGCCTGGCGAACCGTGAGGTCCGAAAGCATGATCCCAACTCCTTGAAAGCGAGTTGAGTGCCATGTTTCCCGTCGGGCCCCGGCTCCCCCAGCAACAATGCGGAACTGGGAAGCTCCGCATTGCGATGTACCACCTGATGTACCGGTTTTGACCGGCTGTCAGTGGATTTCGCTGGACGTCACTGGAACGGGTTTTCCGAAAAAACCGAACCGTGACAATGACTTGCAGCACTCCATGGACTTCCTTGGAACACCATGGAAAGTTGAAGTGGAGCGGGTGAAGGGAATCGAACCCTCGTATGAAGCTTGGGAAGCTGCCGTTCTACCATTGAACTACACCCGCACAGCCTTGCATTATAGGCGTCTCCACGGACGCAATCCGGGCGCACCCAGCCACACGATGGGGTGGCACCGGGGCCGCAGAACAGTGCACCAGACCACGGTGCGGCATCACGCCAAAAAGACTTTTGGCTCAGGCGCCCAGTCGTTTTTGGCCTGACCGGCCAGAGGCCGGCGGTTGCAGTGAGCGCTGGCCCGAATCGCCTGTGTTGCCAAGATTGAAGCGCGCAATCGCCATCACCATCTGCTCGGCCTGCACACTCAGGCTGCTGGCCGCAGCCGCCATTTCTTCGACCAGCGCAGCGTTTTGTTGCGTGGTCTGGTCGAGTTGCGTGACAGCCTCGCCCACCTGGCTCACGCCTGCGGTCTGTTCGTTGCTGGCGGCGCTGATCTCGGACACCATGTCGGCCACCCGCTGAATGGAACTGACCACCTCGTGCATAGTGGTGCCTGCCTGATCGGCCAGCACCGATCCTTGCTGCACCATGCTGCTGCTGGCCCCGATCAGCACCTTGATGGCCTTGGCTTCGGCAGCGGTGCGCTGCGCCAGATTGCGCACTTCGGTGGCCACCACGGCAAAGCCGCGGCCCTGCTCGCCCGCACGGGCTGCCTCCACCGCAGCGTTGAGCGCCAGAATGTTGGTCTGGAAAGCGATACCGTCGATCACACCGATGATGTCCGCAATTTTCTGGCTGCTGGCATTGATGTCGTGCATGGTGCGCACCACCTGCGACACCACTTCACCGCCCTGCGCTGCCACGCGGCTTGCGCCCACGGCCAGCTGGTTGGCCTGGCTGGCGCTGTCGGCGTTGTGGCGAATGGTGGCACCCAGTTGCTCCATGCTGGCGGCCGTTTCCTCCAGCGCGCTGGCCTGGTTTTCGGTGCGGCCAGAAAGGTCCTGGTTACCCTGTGCGATTTCGGTGCTGGCGGCCGACACGCTTTCGGCACTGGTGCGCACCGTGCCCAGGCTTTCCACCAGGCGCACGCGAAACCCTTCCATGGCCAGGGCCAGAGAGCCGATTTCATCGCGGGACCGGATAGATACCTCATGTGTGAGGTCGCCCTGCGCCAGGTAACCCAGTGCCGTGCTCAGCTGCTGCACCGGCACTCCCACCAGTCGGCGCGTGGCCGCCACCAGCACCACGGCAAGCAGCACAAGTGCCACGGCCAGCCCCAGCCACAGCCAGGTGAGCACATAGCGCGCCCCGCCCATCATTTCTGTCAAGGGGGCCTCGGCAACGATGGCCCAGGACCAGGGCTTGTAGCGCTCCACTGCCACGTAGCGTTTGGCGCGGTCGCCGTCTGTGCTGCGGCGTGGTGACCACGCAGACTCCAGGTTGCCGGCCTGCTCGATGGCTGCCAGCGACGTCAGCCAGGCCTTGGCTTCATCGTCCTTTTCATCCAGTTTCAGTGATTTGCCGGCACCGGGCAGGCCAAAGACACTGCCACGCGCAGGGCCCGACGAGAGGTTGACGGCATACACGGCACCCGAGGTGAAGAGTTTTTGCCCCGCCATCACTGTTTCGAGCTTGCCCAGAATGGCGCCGATGTCGGAGCCGATGTACAAGATGCCGATAGTGCGGTTGCCTTCGCGAATGGGCTCATACACGGACATGTACTCGCGGCCAAACAGGCTGGCCCGGCCGACATAGGTTTTGCCCTCGTTCATCAGGGGATAGGCCGGGTGGTTGCGGTCCAGCAACGTCTTGAAGGCGCGCTCACCATCCTGCTTTTTGACGGAGGTGGTCACGCGGATGAAGTCGTCACCCGTGCGCGCAAAGATGGTGGCCGTGGCACCCCCGCTTATTTTGAGAAACTGGTCCACCACATTGAAGTCACCGTTGAGAGCCGCACCCTCATACGACAGCACGGCCTCGGCCTTGCCATCTGCCCCTGGCACTTCGGCCACTTCAAACTTGCCCGGAAAATTGGCTTTGAAAATGGCAAAATCATGGTGGGCTTGGTCTTGCGCGGTCTCGTCAAAGGTTTGCACCAGCGCGCGCACCTGGGCGGCGTATCGGCTCGCCTCTTCGCGCGACATGCGGCCAAAATCTTTCCAGAGCAGGCCGCTGACGATGCCCATGGTGACCAGCAAGACCACGAGCAGGCTGACCAACGCAGTAAGTGACAGCTTGAAGGCGACAGATTGGTGGGCCGTCGGCTTGGGCGCAGAAGTGGGGGCGGGAGTAGAAGTGGGGTTCATTGATTTTTTCTGCTCCGGGTCATCTGTCCAAAGCTTGTGTTCAGTTCAATTTATAGGTATTCATTAACTAAAAACCGCAGAAACACCCTTTTGCAAGAGCATGGCAGCATGTAATAGATATGCATCAATTGAATCTAATGGTAAACCCGTATTCCTACAAAATCAACCGTTGCTGACTCTCAAACACCCTGGGCATTGCCGCGAGCGGGTCGACAAACTCCAGCGACCGCGCCAGCAACTGCAGCGGCCGCGAATAGTCGCCCTCGGGCGGGTCGTTGACCACCGGGTAGAACGGGTCGTTGCGCAGCGGCAACCCCAATGCCGCCATGTGCACGCGCAACTGGTGGCGCTTGCCTGTGATGGGCGACAGGCGGTACAGCGCCCACGCACCCGCCACTTGCAGCACCTGCATGTGGGTGTGGCTGTTGGGCTCGCCGGGCACTTCGTGCATGCGAAAGAACTGTGGGCTTTCCTCCAGGCGGCTGCGGTGTTCTCGCGGAAAGCACACATCGGCGCGCCAGGGCGCAACAGCGTCGTAGTGCTTGGTGATCTTGCGATCGCGAAACAGCGCCTGGTATGCGCCACGCGTGCGCTGCTGCACCGAGAAAAGCACCAGCCCGGCGGTGTCACGGTCGATGCGATGCAAAGGCGACAGCTCGGGCAGCCCCAGACGGCGCTTGAGGCGCACCAGCAGCGTTTGCTGCAAATAGCGCCCCGAAGGCGTGACGGGCATGAAATGCGGCTTGTCGGCCACTAGCAGGTGCTCATCCTGGTACAGCACCGTTTCTGCAAAAGGCAGCGCGGGCTCGGACTGCAGGTGGCGGTAGTAGTACAGGCGAATGCCCCCTTCAAATGGGCGGTGGGGCAGCACGGCAACGCCCCGCTCGTCCACCACATCACCCGCTTGCATGCGTTGCAGCCATTCGCTGCGCTGCACGCCTGGCAGCCGCTCGGCCAGGAAATCCAGCATGCTGCCCTGCCCTTGCGAAGGCAGCACCACGCAACTGGGACCCACGCCGTCGCGCAGGGGCAAGACAAAGGCATGGCGGGGGTTTTGCATGGCGTGCGGATTTTAGGGCGCGCCGGCTGCAACGCGCGCCTTGCTGTGCCGGGGCTGTAGGACAACTGCGCCAATACGCCTCACGTCCTGCTGGATCGGCCAAAAAGCGCACGCTGCGGGCTAGCATGGCTTCTCCATGACAGAACCCCTGACTGATACCAACACCGTGCCGGCATCGGCACCCCTAGCTCCCGTGACGCCATCGCGTAGCCGCAGAGCGCAACGAGTGGCGCTGGGCATGGCAGGCGGCCTGGTCGGGCTGGTGGTGATTGGCGGCATCGTGCTCAGCCAGCTTGACTGGAACCTCGCCAAACCCTGGCTGAACCAAGCCCTGAGCGACGCCACCGGCCGCCACGTTGCGGTGGAGGGCGATCTCTCGGCCACCTGGCACTGGCCGCAAACGCTGGACGATGGCTGGCGCCGCTGGGTCCCGGGTGTCACGCTGCAAGGCACGCAACTGGTCATGCAAGATCCACCCGGTTTTGCCCGCCCCGGCAAGACAACCGAGCCCCGGCCCATGGCCCGCGCCGAGATGGCACGCGCATCGTTCCACCTCTTGCCCCTGCTGGCGCGCGAGGTGGCCATCGACACCCTCGAACTCACCGGCCCCGACATCGCCCTCGCTAGACTCAGCGACGGCAGCAATAACTGGACCTTTAAACCCCAGCGCGCTCCCGATGACATCGCGCCCCGCTGGACGGTCAACATTGATCGACTGGTGGTGCGCAAGGGACAGCTTGCCTACGCGGACGCGGGCAGAGACCTGGACCTGAGCGCGCACATCGACACCATCAACGAAGCAGCACAGGCCACCGGCGCAGAAGGCCCGGCAACACCCGCCTCGGCAACCGCATCCTCAACTGCCAGCCCCGCCGCCGCCCCGGTCTACGGCGTGCGCTTTGACCTGAAAGGCACCCTGGGCAAGGCACGCATCGAAGGCCAAGGCAAGGCAGGGCCCGTGCTCACGCTGCGCGACAAGGAGGTGAACTACCCCCTGCAATTCACCGCCAAAGCCGGCCGCCTGGAGACCGCCGTGCAAGGCATTCTGGCCAACCCCGGCGCGCTGTCGGGCATGGACCTGCAGGTGATGCTCAAGGGCGCCAGCATGGCCGACCTGTATGCGCTGACCGGCCTGGTGCTGCCCAACACGCCCGCATTCCAGACCCAGGGCCGGTTGCAAGGCAGCTTGCAACCGGGCCGGGCGGTGTGGGACTACCGCGACTTCACCGGCACCGTGGGCCAAAGCGACCTGCATGGCAACCTGCGCTTTGTGTCGGGCGCGCCGCGCGGCAAGCTCTCGGGCAGCATCACATCCCGGCAGTTGCGCCTGGCAGACCTGGGGCCCGTGCTTGGCACGGCCTCCACGCCCTCCACGCCCTCCTCCAAGGCGGGGCGCAGCGGCAAGGTGCTGCCCGATGCTCCGTTTGCCACCGACCGCTGGAACGCCATGGACATGGACCTGAAATTCTCGGGGCAGCGCGTGATCCGGCCCGGCAGCCTGCCGCTGGAAAACCTCAGCGTGCACGCCCTGCTCAGCGATGCCGTGCTGCGCCTGGACCCGCTGCACTTCGGCGTGGCCAAGGGCCAGATCGAGTCGAAGGTGGTGCTGGACAGTCGCAGCAAACCGCTGACCGCGCGCCTGGACACGCGGGTGCAAAACCTGCGGCTGGCCGCGCTCTTCCCCGAGGTGGAACTCACCAAAAAGAGCCTGGGCCGGCTCGACGGCGCGATGGCACTCAACGGCAAAGGCAACTCGGTGGCGCAATGGCTGGGCACCAGCAGCGGCGAGGCCCGCCTGTATGTGCGCGACGGCACCCTGAGCCGCGAACTGCTCAACCGCGCAGCGCTCAACGTGGGCAGCATCGTGGTGGCCAAGCTGTTTGGCGACGACAAGGAAGTGCAGCTACGCTGCGCGGTGGCCGACCTGGCCGTGCGCGAAGGCGTGGCCACGGTGCGCACCGGCAAGCTCAGCACCAACGAGGCCATTGTGGACGCCAGCGGCACCATCAACATGGCGCAGGAGCGCCTGGACCTGCACATCAAGCCCGAATCGCTGCAGTGGAAGTTCTTCTCGCTGCGCACCCCGCTGTATGTGCGCGGCAGCTTTGCCAAGCCCGATGTGGGCGTGGAACCCGGCCCCCTGCTGCTGCGCGCCGGCGCCGCAATCGCTGCAGTGGTGGCGGCCCCTGCGGCGCTGGCGCTGCTGCCCGTGACGGTGCCGGGCGCCGACGACGATGCGCAGTGCGCGCCCCTGCTGGCGCAGGCCACGCAGCCAGTCAAGGCGGGGCGTGCGGGCCAGCCTGCGGCGCCTGCAACTCCTGCGGCGCGCTGAAAAGCGCCCGCAGCACGGCGGTATTGGGGCGCCAAGATAGCTCTGCTTTTAATAGCTGCCAGCGCTTTATCCATAAGCACTACAGGCACTTTTTATCAAAATATCGGACAAAAAAAGCCGCGTGCCACCGGCGGCAGCCACGAGGACGAACGCTTCCTGCAAGATCGTCAATGCGTCCTGTGGCCCCTTGGCCTGCCCTCAATGAAAATCCCGGCTGCCTTGCAGCGCCTGCGCCATGCGCCCCAGCAGGGGCGTGAGGTCTTTGAAGCGCTGGGCCACCAGGTGGCGCACCACAGCCTGGCCGTCGGGGCCCTGGGGGCTGCACTGCCACACGCCCTCCACCGCCAGCAGTTGCGAGCGCAGCAGCGCGTTGCGCCAGGTCTCGACCAGTGCGGGCCACACGATCACGTTGACGGGGCCGGTCTCGTCCTCCAGCGTGACAAACATCGTGCCCTTGGCCGTGCCAGGGCGCTGGCGCACGGTGACGATGCCGCAGGCGCGCACCTTGCGGCCGTTGGGTGCGCTGTGCAGCTGCAGCGCGGTCTGCAACCGCCAGCGCACCAGGCGCGGGCGCAGCAGGGCCAGCGGGTGGCGGCGCAGGGTGAGGCCGGTGGCGGCGTAGTCAAACAATATTTCTTCCCCCTCGGGTGCGGCGGGCAGCGCCAGTGGTGCTTCGTGCACCGGCACATCGCGCCACAAGGGCGGCGCGCTGTGTTGCGCGGCGGCCTCCCACATCTGCTGGCGCCGGTGGCCCGAAAGGCTGGCCAGCGCATCGGCCGCAGCCAGGGCCTGCAGGTCTTGCTGGCTCAGTTGCGCCCGCAAGGCCAGGTCTTCGGTGCTGGTGAAAGGCGCAGCGGCCCGGGCCTGCACCAGGCGCTGCGTGGCGCTGGCGTGCAGGCCGCTGACCAGGCACAGGCCCAAGCGCACGGCCGGTTGCGGCAGCAGCGGCGTGGGCAGCCCCTTGGCGGGCCGCAGGCGCTCTTCCGGGCCTTCGAGCGTGCAATCCATATCGCTGCAGGTCACGTCGATGGGCAGCACGCGCACACCGTGGCGGCGGGCGTCCTGCACCAGTTGAGAGGCGCTGTAAAAGCCCATGGGCAGCGAGTTGAGCAGCGCGGCCAGAAAACACGCGGGTTCGTGGCACTTGAGCCAGCTGCTGGCATAGGCCAGCAAGGCAAAGCTGTGCGCGTGGCTTTCGGGAAAGCCATATTCGCCAAAGCCCAGCATCTGCTGAAAGATGGCCTGGGCGAATTCGGTGCGATAGCCGCGTGCCTCCATGCCGTCGATCAGCGGGCGCTCGAACCGGTGCACACCGCCCTTGCGCTTCCAGGCGGCCATGGACCGGCGCAGGTCATCGGCCATGCCGGGACTGAAGCCCGCTGCAATCATGGCGATCTGCATCACCTGTTCCTGAAAGATCGGCACGCCCAGGGTGCGGGCCAGGGCGGCTTCGAGCTCGGGCTTTTCCAGCTGCAGCGGCTCGCCCTTGCGCCTGCGCTCGCGCGCCTGCAGGTAGGGGTGCACCATGCCGCCCTGGATGGGGCCGGGCCGCACGATGGCCACCTGCACCACCAGGTCGTAGAACACGCGTGGCTGCAGGCGCGGCAGCATGCTCATCTGCGCACGGCTTTCGATCTGGAACACGCCCACGGTGTCGGCGGCGCAGACCATGTCGTAGGTGGCTGCATCCTCGCGCGGAATGTCGTGCAGCAGCCAGCGTTCGCCGCGCAGCACAGCGCGCAGGTCCAAACAGCGGCGCAGCGCGCTGAGCATGCCCAGCGCCAGCACATCCACCTTGAGCAAACCCATGGTGTCCAGGTCGTCCTTGTCCCACTGGATGACGCTGCGGCCCTCCATGCTCGCGGGCTCCACCGGCACCAGGCGCGTGAGCTTGCCCTGCGTGAGCACAAAGCCCCCCACATGCTGGCTCAGGTGGCGCGGAAAGCCCTTGAGCTGCGCGGCCAGCTCCAGCCACAGCGCGGCGGTGTGCCAGTGCAGGGGCACCCCCACCGCCTGGGCCAGTTCCTGCAGGCGGTCGGTGGCAATGCCTTCGTCAAACCAGTGGTGGTCTTTGGCAAAGGCATCCACCAATGCGGGTGCCACGCCCAGCGCCTTGCCCACATCGCGCAGGGCGCTGCGCGTGCGATAGGTGGTGACCACGGCGGTGATGGCGGCGCGGTCACGGCCGTATTTGGCATAGATGTACTGGATGACCTCCTCGCGACGGTCGTGCTCGAAGTCCACATCGATGTCGGGTGGCTCGCTGCGCTCCTTGCTGATGAAACGCTCGAACAGCAGGTGCGAATCCTCCGGAGCAACCGCCGTGATGCCCAGCACATAGCAGACGACCGAGTTGGCGGCCGAGCCCCGCCCCTGGCACAGGATGCCCCGGCTGCGCGCAAAGCGCACGATGTCGTGCACCGTGAGGAAGTACATCTCGTACTGGCAGTGCGCAATCAGCGCAAGCTCCTTGCGGATCTGTGCGCCAATGGTGGCGGGCACGCCCTGCGGGTAAAAGCCTGTGGCACCGGCCTCGACCAGCCAGGCCAGGGCCTGAGCGGGTGTCATGCCCTCTGGCACCGTCTCCAGGGGGTACTGGTACTTGATCTCGTCGAGGCTGAAGTGGCAGCGCCCTGCCACCGTGAGCGTGGCGGCCAGCAACTCGGGCGGGTAGATGCCCGCCAGGCGCACGCGCTGGCGCAGGTGGCGCTCGGCATTGGGCTGCAGGGCAAAGCCGCATTCGGCCACGCTGCACCCACGCTGCACGGCGGTGATCACGTCCTGCAGCGGCTTGCGCGAGCGGGCGTGCATGTGCACATCGCCCGCCGCCACCAGCGGCAGGCCCAGCGCAGCACCCGCGCGCTGCAGCGTGGCCAGCCACAGGCTGTCGTCGGGGGCCAGGTGCAGCTCGACCGCCAGCCAGAGGCGACCATCAAAATTTGAGCAAAATTGACCTCTTGCGCTTGATACACAAGCGCTGACAGCTACAAAATCAGAAGCATCAAAGCGCTCGCGACAAGGGGCCAGCAACAGCTCGCACCCATCCAGAAGGCTAAAGGGGCTGGCGGTGCCTACGTGGTATTGCCCCTTGGGCGCCCCCGCACGGGCTGCGGTGATGAACTCGCACAGATTGCCCCAACCCTGCGCATCCCGCGCCAACGCCACCAGCCGCAGGTCGCCCCACACAAACTCGCTGCCCACGATGAGGTGCAGGCCACATTCCTTGGCGGCCTCCCAGGCGCGCACCACACCCGCCACCGAGCACTCATCGGTCAGCGCCAGGGCCTGGTAACCCAGTTGGGCAGCACGGGCCACCAGATCCTGCGGGTGGGAGGCGCCGCGCTGAAAACTGAAGTTGGACAGGCAATGCAGCTCGGCATAACCCGGCAAAGGCGCAGGCGATGGCATGGCGCCCCCCGATGGAGCGGACATTGCCGACGGCATGGAGGCAGACGCCATGGCCTCACCCAAAGATGCCGTGCAGGAACCAGCGGTGCGGCTGCGCGGCCGACGTCACGCCCCTTTGCACCGCGCCCTTTTGCATTCCGCCCTCTTGCACCGAGCCGCCTGCTTGCGGCGCCAACCGCTCGCGGAACACCCACACCAGCCCCACCACATCGTTGTGCGCCACAAAATAGTCGCGCAGCGCCAGGCCCGCACAGGGATGGGCCGGGTCGCCAGCGCCCTCGTCTGCGGCCGACCACCAGCCCGCCTCGAACCGGTGCGGCCCCGCCAGCAAGCGCAGCAAGCCGTGGTGGCAGGGGCGGTTGCCCTGCACCGCCAGCCGCCGGGGTGGGCGCAACAGCCAGGTGGGCCACAGGGTGGCATCGGGTGCATTTGGGCCGGTGGCATGGGTGCCGGGGTGCGCGCGGTCCTGGCCCAGCACCTCGGCCGCAGGGCACCACTGCTGCATGCGCTCGGGCCGGTGGTCGGCCTGCAGCACGGGGGCCAGCACATGGTCGGCTCCCAGACGGGCCGAAAGGCGCTCAAGCAACTGGTGCAAGGCCTCGCCGGGTGTGCCACCCGGCTCGTCGCGGCCACCGCCCCCGCGATCCCCAGGCGGCAGCAAGCTCGCACTGCGGTGTGGCAACGGGGCAGATTCGAGCAGGCGCAGCGTGATCTGGTTGACCGGCGCCGCCAGCGCCGTGCGCGCCAGGTTTTCAGACAACAGGCGCCGCAGGTGCGCCATGTCTTGCGTGGCCTGGGCGGTGCGCACCGGCAGGGCCTGCGTGGGGGCAATGGCCACGCCATCGATGCGCCGCAGGTCATGGTGCCAGGCCAGCTCCAAGGCCAGTGCGCCCTGCTGGCGCGCCTGCAGCCAGCCCTGCAGGGCCGTGAGGCAGCGGCTGGCACTCCACAGTAGTGCATCGGCCGACGCGGCCAGTGCCGGCAGCTCGGCGGTCAGCGCAAACTGCTCGGGCAGCTCCAGCCAGGCGTGGGCTTCAGGGGCATCGCCCAGCGCCTGGTCCAGCACCCGCAGCACCTTGGCCCCAAAACGCCTGGCCACCCCGGCACGCGGCAGCGCCCGCAGCGCCCCCCAGGTGCGGCATCCCATGCGCTCCAGGCTGGCCCCATGCGGGAGCAGGGCGGTCAGCGTGTGCAAGGGCAAATCGTTCACGTTCTGCACCGGAGGCGCGCGCCCGGCCTGCGCCATGCGCAACCAGGCCTGCGCCACCAAAGCCGTCCGCCCGCAGCCCCACACCGCCTGCGTGCCGGGCGGCTGTGCCTCCGCTTCCCTGGTGGCGGGGTGATCGGGCAGCCCGCCGGATGCATCGGCCCAGGCCTGCAGCACCTGCGCCAGCAAGGCATCGCGCCCGCCCCAGAGCCGCTCGGTGGTGGACACCTCCAGCAGCACCGCCTCGCCATCCACCAGTGCCACGCGCGGCGTAAAGCGCAAGGCCCACCAGCCAGCCGCTGCGGCGTGCATCGCTGCGCCCGAAGGTGCCGCGGGCTCACCGCACCAGGGCAACGGCAGCGCGATCCAGTGCATGGCCCCTCCTCTCTGGCCCTGCCATCCCAGGCGCCAGCGCCGGACGCACCGGCAGCGCCGCGGGTGCCCCCAGGTCCGGCGCTGCATTGCGGCGCACCACCAGGGCATTGGCGATCCACTGCGCTGCGCGCCGGCGCTCGGCCTGCGCCGCCAGCACCTGCGCCAGACGGGGGTGGCAGCCTGGCAGATCCAGCCCCTGCGCCAAAGGCGGCCCCCGGCGCTTGAGGATCTGCACCTGCATGCCGGGCGATGCGGCGGCATCGCTCGGCAGGGCCAGCCCTTGCACCTGCAGCCGCAACAAGGCCGGCGACGCCTGCTGGGCGGCACTGACCGGGCGAAACACCCACAGCAACTGCTGTTGCTGCGCCGCTGCCAATTGCAGCCTGCGCAAGGCCGCAGGTTGTGCCTGCGGCAACCAGGCCATGACAGCCAGGACATCACAGCAGCGCAGCGCCTGTTCGACCGCCCAGAGCGCGGCCTTGGCGCTATCGGCCCGCACCAGGCACAAGCGCTCGGCCGACAGCCCCTGCGCCTTGAGCGCCGGGCCAAAAGGCTCGCACGGTGGTGCCACCACCACCACGGCCCCCACCCGCCGGGCCGTAGCCTGCGCCAGTGCGGGCAGCACCAGCTGCCACTCGTGCAGGCCCGCCATGGGCTGCAGCACCTCGCTCAACGCCCCCACGGGCCAGCCACCGCCCGGCAGTTGCGCATCAAGCTGCGCAAACCCCGTGGGCAGCACCTTCTGCGGGCCCGAACCCAGCGTGTCCGCATGCCAGACACCGGGCACGGCAGACGGCAGATCGAACGCAACCCGCAGGGAAAGGCGTGGTGCAGGCATGGCGGTACAGGGGCTTGAGAAAATAAAACACTGTAAATATAACCAGTATTTTTAGCCCTGGGCCAAATGCCGCCGCAACTGATGGGAAGGAAATTTTTTGGCGGCCCGCCCTTTATGCGGTGGAGCGCGGCAACTGTGATGCCCAAAAGGCAGACGGCTACAGCTTGCGCAGCGCCCAATCACACCAGTCGGCCACTGCGGTATCCGCAGGCGTCGCACGCTCCGACAGTTGGGGCCAGCGGCGATGGCAGGCGTTCAGGATGCTTTGCAGCTGCCACAAAGCCTCCCTCCCTACCAGGGCCATCTCGGCCATTCCAATAGCGTCGCCTTGCAGTTGCGCCATCAGTTCGCCCAGATGCTGCGGGTGCGATCCGGCTTCTACAAGGGCTTTTTGCAAGGCCAGAAGGCGGGTGTCGGCAAATGCAAACGCACTGCCCGCCGGCGCTTGGGTGCCAGCACCTTCAGGCAAGGTCGCCTTGAGCTGCTCCCAGTAGATAAAGGCTTCGGCCAGCAGGTCGATCTGGCGCGTGGCATCGTTGCCCAGCGGCATCAGGGCGGAATCGCGCGCCACATCTTCCTGCAGCAGCGGCAGCACATGGGCCACCAGTGCGGCCGGGAACTTGCGGTGGTTCAGACGCAGCATCAGCGACAGCCGCTGGGCGGGCATGTCGGTGTATTTTTCGTAGAAGGCCGCCACCACCTCGGCCAGCAGCAGGATGCGCCCCATGGGCGAAATGTCTGCCCCGGACAGGCCTCGCGGGTAGCCGCTGCCATCCATGCGTTCGTGGTGCTCCAGCACAGCAATCTCCACGGGCCGGGCGTACACCCCGGCATCCCGGAGCATCAGCATGGAGGTGATGGGATGGGCCACCAGGTGCTTGCGCTGCACGCCAGTGACCTTATTGAGGGGGTCCATCCAGGCCGGATCCATGTGCAACACACCCACATCGTGCAGCAGCGCAGCGGCCGCCAGCGACACGCAGTCGCGTTCGCCCAGGCCGTTTTTCAGCCCCAGGAAAACAGACACCATCATCATCTGCAGGCTGTGCTCGAACAGGTCAGGCCGCTGCTCGCGCATCACCGTCAGCTTGAAGGCAATGGGCTCGGGCAGGGGCAGTGAGCGCAAGGGCGCCAGCAGCCTGGCGGCAGAGCCGAGGGCCTGCACCAGCATCTGGGGCAAGGCGTTCTGCTCGGCCAGATCGCGCCCGGCAGCGATCAATGCCGGCACATCCACCGCATTCTCGACCGTCAGGTGCCGGTCGATGGGATCGCGCAACTTGTGCTGCACCAGATGGTCATACAGACGGCTGTCGATGCGTGCCCCTTTTTCCACCAGTTTGATGCCGTTGTCGGTATAGATGGCATCCTGGGTCACCACCGCTCGGCGGTCGGCCATGTTGGCGAGCGCGCGCAGGTAGTGCGGGCTGTCAGTGGCCGTGGCTGTAGCAGTAGCAGTGGCCGCCAGGAATGGATCTGTCATGCGGAAACTTCAAAAGGGACAGCCTTGAATATAAGACCAGAGGGGGCGGCTCGCCCATGCAAAAGGCCCGCTTGCGCGGGCCCATCTTGAGGCAAGTCAAGCAGCGCCTTCAGTGCAGCAGCGTAACGCCCGTCTTGGCCTGCAGGGTCTCGAACGTGACGCCAGGCGCCAGCTCCACCACCTTGAGGCCCAAGTGCGTCACGTCCATCACGGCCAGGTCAGTGATGATGCGGTCCACCACGCCCACGCCCGTGAGCGGCAGCGTGCAGCGGGGCAGGATCTTCAGGTCTTCGGTGCCGTCTTTTTTGCGGGCCACATGCTCCATGAGCACGATCACGCGCTTGACGCCGGCCACCAGGTCCATGGCGCCACCCATGCCCTTGACCATCTTGCCGGGAATCATCCAGTTGGCCAGGTCGCCCTGCTCGCTCACCTGCATGGCGCCCAGGATGGACAGGTTGATCTTTCCGCCCCGGATCATGGCAAACGACTGGTCGCTGCTGAAGATCGACGAGCCCGGGATGGTGGTCACGGTCTGCTTGCCGGCGTTGATCAGGTCGGCGTCCACCTTGTCTTCGGTGGGGAACGGGCCAATGCCCAGCATGCCGTTTTCGGACTGCAGCCACACTTCCTTGTCGCCTGTGAAGTTGGCCACCAGCGTGGGAATGCCGATGCCCAGGTTCACATAAAAACCGTCTTCGAGTTCTTGGGCCGCACGGGCGGCCATCTGGTCTTGGGTCCAAGGCATGGTCAGGCTCCTGCTTTCTCTGTGACGGTTCTTTTCTCGATGCGCTTTTCGGGATGGGCGTGGTGCACGATGCGGTGCACATAGATACCGGGCAGATGGATCTGGTCGGGGTCGATCGCGCCCGTTTCCACCACCTCTTCCACCTCGACGATGCACAGTTTTCCGGCCATGGCCACGGCAGGGTTGAAGTTGCGTGCCGTCAGGCGAAACTGCAGGTTGCCCGATTGGTCGGCGCGCCAGGCCTTGACCAGCGAGACATCGGGCACCAGCGAGCGCTCCATCACATAGGTTTCGCCGTCGAACTCACGCAGCTCCTTGCCGTCAGCCACGATGGTGCCCACGCCGGTCTTCGTGAAAAAGGCCGGAATGCCCGCGCCGCCAGCGCGCAGCTTCTCGGCCAGCGTGCCCTGGGGCGTGAACTCCAGCTCCAGCTCCCCCGCCAGGTACTGGCGCTCGAACTCTTTGTTCTCGCCCACATAGGACGAGATCATTTTCTTGATCTGGCGCGTTTCGAGCAGCTTGCCCAAGCCAAAGCCATCCACGCCGGCGTTATTGGAGATCACGGAGAGATTTTTCACGCCCGAATCGCGCAGCGCATCGATCAGCGCCTCGGGAATGCCGCACAGGCCGAAGCCACCCACGGCCAGCAACTGGCCATCGGCAACCACGCCCTCAAGGGCCTTGGCTGCGGAAGGAAATAACTTTTTCACCACGATCTCCTTGATAGTTTTGATGCGCTACGATACTACGTAGATAGATAAGTAGTACCCCGTAAAGATTTGCACTATGGACGTTGATTACAGACTGGCCTTTGAATTTGCTCCCGTGGGTTTGGTGCTCTCGCGCAACCGCACCATGGTGGATTGCAACCGGCTGGTCTGTGAAATATTTGGCGCCTCGCGGGAGGTGCTGATCGGGCAATCTTTTGAGGTGCTCTACCCCAGTGCCGATGAGTACGAGCGTCTGGGTGCGCACATGGAACCCATCCTGAACGCCAAGGGCCACTATGCCGACAACCGCATCATGAAACGGGCCAACGGCGAAGTGTTCTGGTGCCATGTGTCAGGCCGGGCCCTCAACCGCAACGCTCCGCACGAATCAGGGATCTGGAGCTTTGAAGACCTCAGCGCGCAGCGCACCGTCAAGGCCGAACTCACGGGGCGCGAACGCGAAGTGGCAGCCAAGCTGCTCGAAGGCCTGACCTCCAAGGAAATCGGCAAGGCCCTGGAGATCAGCCACCGCACCGTGGAAATCTACCGCGCCCGCCTGATGCGTAAATACAGCGCCTCCACGGCCGCCGATCTGGTGCACAAGCTGGTGGCAGGTAATTAATCCCCATTGCGGCATGGAGGGGCGGCCGTGTCAGCCGCCTCGCCCATGCAGAAAGCACAACGCCACCTGCCCGACCCAAGCGGGCCAGGCAGGTGGCGTGATCAAAACCCTCAGACGTTGGCGGGCGCTTCAGCCAGATCGAAGCGGTCCAGGTTCATCACCTTGGTCCAGGCCGCCACAAAGTCGCGCACAAACTTTTCGTGGGCATCTGCGCTGGCATAGACCTCGGCCAGGGCCCGCAGCACCGCGTTGGAGCCAAACACCAGATCGTTGCGGGTGGCTGTGTACTTGACCGCACCGCTCTTGCGATCCCGGCCCTCGAACACCTGCGCCGTGTCGTCCACCGACTTCCACGCGGTGCCCATGTCCAGCAGGTTGACGAAGAAGTCGTTGCTGAGCACGCCCACCTTGTCAGTCAACACGCCGTGCTGGCTGCCGTCGTAATTGGCGCCCAGCACACGCAGGCCACCGATGAGGGCCGTCAACTGCGGCGCCGTCAGGGTGAGCTGCTGGGCCTTGTCTATCAACAACTCTTCCGTCGCGGTGCTGCTGGCAACGCGGCGGTAATTGCGGAAACCATCGGCCACCGGCTCCATCACGTCAAAGGACGCGACATCGGTCTGGTCCTGGCGCGCATCGACCCGGCCGGGGGCAAAGGGCACTTGCACCGACACGCCCGCCGCCTTGGCAGCCTGCTCCACGCCCACCACACCGGCCAGCACGATCACATCGGCCAGCGATGCCTTGCCAGACGCCTGCTGGATGGCTTGCAATTGGGGCAGCACACCCACGGCAATGGCGTTCACCGCCCAGTCCTTTTGCGGTGCCAGCGCCAGGCGTGCACCGTTGGCGCCACCGCGCTTGTCGCCGCCGCGGAACGTGGAGGCCGAGGCCCAGGCCACCGACACCAGTTCGCTGACCGACAGGCCCGAAGCCGCGATCTTCGCCTTCAGATCGGCAATGTCAGCCGTCGTGGGCTGGTGCTGCGGCGTGGGCAGCGGGTCTTGCCAGATCAGGTCTTCCTTCGGCACTTCGGGGCCGATGTAACGCGCCTTGGGGCCCATATCGCGGTGGGTCAGCTTGAACCAGGCGCGGGCAAAGGCTTCGTTGAATGCCTGTGGATCGTTCAAGAAGCGGCGCGAGATTTTCTCGAACGCGGGGTCAAAGCGCAGCGTCAGGTCGGTGACCAGCATCGTGGGCTTGCGCTTCTTGGCGGGATCGAACGGGTCGGGAACGATCTCGGGTGCGTCCTTGGCCTCGAACTGGATGGCCCCGGCCGGGCTGCGCGTCTGCACCCATTCGAACTTGAACAAGTTTTCGAAAAAGTTGTTGCTCCACTGGGTGGGCGTCTGGGTCCAGACCACTTCCAGGCCAGAGGTGATGGCGTCAGCGCCGCTGCCGCTGCCGTGGCTGCTGCTCCAGCCCAGGCCCATCTGCTCGATGGGTGCGGCCTCGGGCGCTGCGCCTACATGGCTGGCAGAAGCGGCGCCATGGGTCTTGCCCAGGGTGTGGCCACCGGCGATCAGCGCCACGATTTCCTCGTCGTCCATGGCCATGTTGCCAAAGGTGGCGCGGATGGCGGCTGCGGCAGACAGCGGGTCGCCGCTGGCGTTGGGGCCTTCGGGGTTGACGTAGATCAGGCCCATCTCGGTGGCGGCCAGGGGGTTCTTGGCCAGGGTCTCAGGGTTGCGGTGGGCCAGCCAAGCCTTCTCGTCGCCCCAGTTCACGTCCTGATCGGGTTCCCACACGTCTTCGCGGCCGGCGCCAAAGCCAAAGGTGCGAAAGCCCGCGTTTTCCAGCGCCACATTGCCCGCCAGAATCATCAGGTCGGCCCAGGAGATTTTTTGCCCGTACTTTTGCTTGACCGGCCACAGCAGGCGGCGCGCCTTGTCCAGGCTCACGTTGTCGGGCCAGCTGTTGAGCGGGGCAAAACGCTGCTGCCCGCGCCCGGCACCGCCACGGCCATCCACCGTGCGGTAGGTGCCCGAGCCGTGCCACGCCATGCGGATGAACAGGCCGGTGTAGGTGCCCCAGTCGGCGGGCCACCAGTCCTGCGAATCCGTCAGCAACGCTTTCAGGTCGGCCTTGAGGGCAGAGTAATCGAGCTTTTTGAACTCGGCGGCGTAGTTGAACTTCTCACCCAGCGGGTTGGAACGCTCGGAATGCTGGTTCAGCAAATCCACGCGCAACTGGTTCGGCCACCAGTCGCGGCTGGTGGTGCTGCCGCTGGTACCGGCTGCATGGAATGGGCATTTGGATTCTTCGGTCATGGAGAGCTCCTTGTGTGGATGATGGCAAGCGAAATGATAGTAAGCGGTTCAATAAAAAATAATCAATTCGCGCAATCTTATTGATAGTTTTTGACAACTATCTACCCCAGCAAACCCCAAAACCTGCACCCCACGCCGCAGGCAAGCCCCAGCGCAACGGCCCCCGCCAGGGCTCCGTGGTACGGTCACTGGAATCGACATTGACACCCAAGGAGACCCGCATGAGCCGCTACCCTTTTCCCGACCTGAGTGCCCTGCCCAAAGACATCCGCACCCGCATTCTCGAAGTGCAGGAGAAAGCGGGCTTCATCCCCAACGTGTTCCTGGCGTTTGCGCGCCGTCCGGCCGAATGGCGCGCGTTTTTTGCGTACCACGATGCGCTGATGCTCAAGGAAGAAGGCAGCCTGACCAAGGGCGAGCGCGAGATGATCGTCACTGCCACCAGTGCCGCCAACCAGTGCCTGTATTGCGTGGTGGCCCATGGCGCGATCTTGCGCATCTACGAAAAGAAACCGTTCGTGGCCGACCAGGTGGCCGTGAACCACCGCAAGGCCGACATCACGCCACGCCAGCGCACCATGCTCGACTTTGCAATGAAAGTCTGCCAGCGCTCGTACGAGGTCGAGGATGCCGACTTCACCGCCCTGCACGCCCATGGCTTTGACGACGAGGACATCTGGGACATTGCGGCCATCACGGCGTTCTTTGGCCTGAGCAACCGCATGGCCAGCTTTGCCGGCATGCAGCCCAACCCCGAGTTTTATCTGATGGGCCGCGTGCCCAAAGCCAGAAAACCCACCGAATAACGATGATTTTGATAGCTGCCAGCGCTTGATATTAAAGCGCTACACGGCAATTTGATTCAAAATCATCCACTGACCAGCGCCCGCATCCAGTCGAGCAGCGACACGGCTTTTTGCTGCGGAAAATCCACCCAGATGGTGGTCGCGCCGCCCGCCGCACAGATGGCGCCCGGCTGATCCACGCGCTCCATCGTGCCCCAGGTCTCGAACGTGGTGCGGCCCGGGTCGCTGACGTAGAGCTTGAGCAGCACGTCGGCCGGGTATTCCAGCTGCTTGTAGAAATTGCAGAACGCATTGGCGATCACCGGCCCCTGCCCGCGCGGGTCGGGGTTGCAGCCCACCGACACCAGCCATTCGATGCGCGCCGTTTCCAGGTAGCGGAAGTACACGGTGTTGTTGACGTGGCCCATCGCATCCATGTCGCCCCAGCGCACGGGAAAGCGCATTTCAAAGACGAGTTTCTTGACCTCTGGGACGTCAATCTTCATATCGCAAAGCCGTCGTCCGCCGCGATCACTGCGCCATTGACAAAGTGGCTCTGGTCGCTGGCCAGCATCACGATGAGCGCATCCAGGTCCTGCGGCTGCCCCACGCGCTTGCGCGGCAGCATGGAGATGAGTTTTTGGCCCTGCTCGGTGTCCCAATGGTGGTGGTTGATCTCGGTGTCGATGTAGCCGGGGCAGATGGCATTCACGTTGATGCCGAAGCGCCCCCACTCCAGCGCCATGGCGCGGGTCATCTGCACCACGGCGGCCTTGCTCATGCAGTAGGCGCCGATCTGCGGCAGCACCTTGAGCCCGGCCATCGAGGCGATGTTGATGATGCGCCCGCCCGTGAAACTGCCCGGCGCCGCGCCACGCGAGCGCGCCAGCATGCGCTTGCCCACCTCTTGCGCCACAAAGAACGCACCCTTCACGTTGGTGTCGAAGATGAAGTCGTAATCCTCAAGCGTCACGTCCTGGATGCGCTGCGTGGTGCTCACACCCGAGTTGTTGACCAGGATGTCGATGGAGCCCATTTCCGTCTCGGCATGGGCCACTGCGGCCTTGATGGAATCGAGGTCGGTCACATCAAGTTCAACCACATGGGCATCGCCCCCTTCGCCTTCGATGCGGGCCCGCAGTTCCTTGAGCTTTTCCAGCCGCCGGCTGGCCAGCACCACACCGGCACCCGCGCGGGCCAGGGTGCGCGCGAACTGGGCCCCCAGGCCGCTGGAGGCGCCCGTCACCAAGGCTACACGGCCGGACAAATCGATGCTGTAAGCCATTGAGAGTCTCTCCACAAATGAGAAATAGAACGAAAACAGTGAACGAAAACGCCCCTTCGATGGTGCGTATTCGCATGAATACAATCAGTCGCCAGACGGACAGTGCTTTATCGCCTTGTTGCAAAAAATCCATTCATTATCAAACGCCCGACGAGACGCCCATGACAAACCAAGAAATCCTCGCCCAATACGGTCCCCGCGAAGCCATGGAATATGACGTGGTCGTGGTGGGCGGCGGCCCCGCCGGCCTGTCCACCGCCATCCGGCTCAAGCAGCTGGCCGCCGAAAAAGGCCAGGACGTGTCGGTGGTGGTGCTGGAAAAAGGCTCCGAGCCCGGCGCGCACATTCTTTCGGGCGCGATCATGGACCCCAAGGCGCTGACCGAGCTGATTCCCAACTGGAAGGAACTCGGCGCCCCGCTGAACCAGCCCGTCACCGACGATGCCATGGTGTTCCTGGGCGAGAAATCGTCGTTTCGCACGCCCAACTTCCTGCTGCCAGGGTGTTTTCAGAACCACGGCAACTACATCGTCAGCCTGGGCAACGTCACGCGCTGGCTGGCGCAGCAGGCCGAGAACCTGGGCGTGGAAATTTTCCCCGGCTTTGCCGCCGCGGAAGTGCTCTACAACGACAACGGCAGCGTCAAGGGCGTGGCCACCGGCAACATGGGCGTGAGCAAGGAAGGCGAGCCCACGGGCGACTTCCAGCTCGGCATGGAACTGCACGCCAAATACACCATCTTTGCCGAAGGCGCGCGCGGCCACCTGGGCAAGCAGGTCATCGCCCGCTTCAAGCTCGATGCGCAAAGCGACCCGCAGACCTACGGCCTGGGCATCAAGGAACTGTGGGAAATCGACCCCGCCCGCCACCAGCCCGGCTTCGTGCTGCACACCGCCGGCTGGCCCATGGACAACAACACCTATGGCGGCGCCTTCCTGTACCACCTGGAAGACAACAAGGTCACGCTGGGCTTCATCACGGGCCTGGACTACGCCAACCCCTACCTCAGCCCGTTCGAGGAATTCCAGCGCTGGAAGACGCACGCCAACATCCGCTACTACCTGGAAGGCGACGAATCCAAGGGCATCAAGCCGGCCAAGCGCATCAGCTACGGCGCACGCGCCATCACGGCCGGCGGCCTGATGAGCCTGCCCAAGACCGTGTTCCCGGGCGGCGCGCTGGTGGGCTGCGATGCGGGTTACCTCAACGTCAGCCGCATCAAGGGCAGCCATGCCGCCATCAAGACCGGCATGCTGGCCGCCGAAGCGGCCTATGACGCCGTCACGGGCGGACGCCAGCACGACGAACTCACGGCCTACCCCAAGGCGTTCGAAGCCAGCTGGCTCTACACCGAGCTGAACAAGGCGCGCAACTTCAAGGCATGGTTCAAGAAGGGCCTGACGGTGGCCACGGTGATGAACGGTATCGAGCAGTTCGCGCTCAAGGGCCACATCCCATGGACGCTGCACCGCGACAAGCCCGACCACGCTTATCTGAAGCCCGCTGCCGAGTGCAAGCCCATCGCCTATCCCAAGCCCGATGGCAAGATCACCTTCGACCGCTTGAGCAGCGTGTTCATCAGCAGCACCAACCACGCAGAGAACCAGCCAGCCCACCTCACGCTCAAAGATGCCAGCGTGCCGGTAAACACCAACCTGGCCCAATACGCCGGCCCCGAGGCCCGCTACTGCCCGGCTGGTGTGTACGAGTTCGTGCCCGACACAGCCAAGGGCGGCAACGCCCAGCGCCTGCAGATCAACGCGCAAAACTGCGTGCACTGCAAGACCTGCGACATCAAGGACCCGACGCAGAACATTGTCTGGGTCACACCCGAAGGCGGCGGCGGCCCCAACTACTCGGGCATGTAAAAACCATAGCACCTTGCGCTTGTATGGCCTGCGCTGCAGGCCTTTTTCGTTCATATTCAGTCACGCCCCGCTGAAAACCCGACCCTGGCGCGAGGGGGCTTGCCCCGCCTGCCGGCGCATTGCCCCATCGCAGTAAAATTGGCAGCCGGCCCCGATGCCACATGCGCCGACCCTATCCCTCCAAAACCAGAAAGACCGCGCCAATAAACATGAAGCAATTGCCCTGGATGTCCCTGGGCGCCCTGGCCCTGGCCGTGGCCGTCGTAGCTCCGGCCAGCGCGCAACAAAAATCCGTGGCGGTGACCGCCATCGTCGAACACCCCGCCCTTGACTCCGTGCGCGACGGTGTGCAGGCCGCGTTGAAAGAAGCCGGTTTTGAAGCCGGCAAGAACCTCAAATGGCAATACCAGAGCGCCCAGGGCAACACCGGCACGGCAGCGCAAATCGCCCGCAAATTCGTCGGTGACAAGCCCGATGCCATCGTCGCCATCGCCACGCCGTCCGCCCAGGCCGTGATTGCCTCGACCAAGACCGTTCCCGTCGTGTTCTCGGCCGTGACCGACCCCGTGGCCGCCAAGCTGGTGAAGAACTGGGAGCCCTCGCACAACAACGTGACCGGCGTGTCCGACCTGCTGGCACTCGATAAGCAAATGGACCTGGTCAAGCAGGTCGTGCCCGGTGCCAAGCGCGTGGGCGTGGTTTACAACCCCGGCGAGGCCAATTCGGCCGTCGTGGTCAAGCAGCTGCAGGCCCTGCTGCCCAAGCTGGGCATGACGCTGGTCGAGGCCGCAGCGCCCCGCTCGGTGGACGTGAGCAGCGCCGCGCGCAGTCTGATCGGCAAGGTCGATGTGATCTACACCAGCACCGACAACAACGTGGTCTCGGCCTACGAGGCGCTGGTGAAGGTGGGCCAGGAGGCCAAGATTCCGCTGGTGGCAGCGGACTCCGACAGTGTCAAGCGCGGCGCCATCGCCGCCTTCGGCATCAACTACCGCGATCTGGGCGAGCAGACCGGCCGCATGGTGGCGCGCATCCTGAAGGGCGAAAAACCCGGCGACATCAAGCCCGAGATCAGCACCAAGATGGAACTGTTCGTGAACCCGGGCGCTGCCGAGAAACAGGGCGTGAAGCTGTCTGACGCGCTGATCAAGTCGGCCGCGCAGGTTGTGCAGTAAGCGCCAGCCGCAACCGGATTGGGTCATCAGACCCGGCCCCCTCCGGCAGGAGCCATGCCCCCGCGTGGCTCCTGCTTTGTTTTTCAACCTCTAGCCCCGCTGCCCCATGTCCTTCTTTTCCCTGCTCGGCGCCGTTGAAATCGGCCTGATCTTCAGCCTGGTGGCGCTGGGCGTGTTCATCTCGTTTCGGCTGCTGCGCTTTCCCGATCTCACGGTGGATGGCAGCTTCCCGCTGGGTGGCGCCGTCTGCGCCATCCTGATCTCCACCGGCACCAACGCCTGGCTGGCCACGCTGGCGGCCACGGCGGCGGGCGCGGTGGCCGGGCTGATCACCGGCTGGCTCAACGTCAAGCTCAAGATCATGGACCTGCTCGCCAGCATCCTGATGATGATTGCGCTGTATTCGATCAACCTGCGCATCATGGGCGGGCCCAACGTGCCCCTCATCAATGACCCCACGCTGTTCGTGCTGCTGCAGCCCGAAGGCATGGAGGATTTCATCGCGCGCCCGCTGATCCTGGTCGTCATCGTGCTGGCCGCCAAGCTGCTGCTCGACTGGTTCTTTGCCACCGAACGCGGCCTGGCCATCCGCGCCACCGGCTCGAATGCGCGCATGGCCCGCGCCCAGGGCGTGAACACCGGCGCCATGCTGCTGCTGGGCATGGCGGTTTCCAACGGCCTGGTGGGCCTGGCCGGTGCACTGTTTGCGCAAACCCAGGGCGGCTCGGACATTTCCATGGGCATCGGCACCATCGTCATCGGCCTGGCCGCCGTGATCGTGGGCGAGAGCATCCTGCCCTCGCGCCGCCTGTTCTATGCCACGCTGGCCGTGGTCATCGGCGCCATTGCCTACCGATTTTTCATCGCGCTGGCGCTCAACAGCGACTTCATTGGCCTGAAGGCGCAAGACCTGAACCTCGTGACCGCCGTGCTGGTGGCCGTGGCGCTGGTGATTCCGCAGCTCAAGCGCAAGTTCGCCAAGCGCAAGCCGTCCTGAACCCGCGCACCGAAAGAGCCCCATGCTGAGCGCCCAACACCTCGAAATCACCTTCAACCCCGGCACGCCGATCGAAACGCGCGCCCTGCGCGGCATGTCGCTGGACATTCCGGCCGGGCAATTTGTCACCGTCATCGGCTCCAACGGCGCCGGCAAGTCCACCTTTCTCAACGCCATCTCGGGCGACCAGACGGTGGACAGTGGCCGCATCGCCATCGACGGCGTGGATGTCACGCGCATGCCCGTATGGGCCCGCGCCGAGCGCGTGGCCCGCGTGTTCCAGGACCCGATGGCCGGCACCTGCGAAGACCTCACCATCGAGGAAAACATGGCGCTGGCGCAGCGCCGCGGCGCCTTCCGCAACCTGGGCCGCGCCGTCAAGGCATCCATGCGCGAAGGCTTTCGCGAACGCCTGGCCACGCTGGGCCTGGGCCTGGAAAACCGCCTGACCGACCGCATCGGCCTGCTCTCGGGTGGCCAGCGCCAGGCGGTGAGCCTGCTCATGGCGGCGCTGCAGCCGTCGCGCATCCTGCTGCTCGATGAGCACACCGCCGCGCTCGACCCGCGCACCGCCGACTTCGTGCTGCGCCTGACCGAGCGCATCGTGCAAGAGAACAAGCTGACCACCATGATGGTCACGCACAGCATGCGCCAGGCGCTCGACGTGGGCGAACGCACCGTGATGCTGCACCAGGGCCAGGTGGTGCTCGATGTTTCCGGCGAAGAGCGCAAGCGCCTGGATGTGCCCGACCTGCTGCACATGTTCGAGAAAGTGCGCGGCGAAAAGCTGTCGGACGACGCCCTGCTTCTGGGTTGAAGCGGGCGCAGACTGCGCCTTTTAACTATCAAATCAATAGCTGCTCGCGCTTACTGGATAAGCGCCAGCAGCTATTTTTGCTTGCAGATTCAACGAGTCCGGTAGTTGCGGCACTTGTGGAACTCCCATGCGCCGCTGATAAGCATGCTTACCAGCACAAACCCCGATGCCCGACGCCATGCTGCAGCGCCATAATTTTTGCAGTGCGCGGCGCAGGCCCGCGCCGCAACCTGCACCACAGGCCGCACGCAACCATCCCCCTTCAGGAGACACCATGCAATTGACCAGACTCGTCGTCGGCCTCGGCCTTGCCATCGGCTTCATGGCCACTGCCGCCGCGCAAACCACCATGCGCATCAGCATCTCGACGGCGCAGAACTCACACCAGGGCGTGGCCATCGATACTTTTGCCAAGGAAGTCGAAAAGCGCACGGGCGGCCGCTACAAGGTGCAGACCTTCTACAACGGGGCCCTCGGCGGCGAGCGCGAGTCGATTGAAGCAGTGCAACTGGGCACGCAGGAGCTGGCCTTCAGCTCCACCGGCCCCATCCCCAATTTCGTGCCCGAAACAAAAATCCTCGATGTGCCCTTCCTGTTCCGCGACAAGGCCCATGCGCGCGCCGTGCTCGACGGCCCCATCGGCCAGGAGATGCTGACCAAGTTCGACAGCAAGGGCTTCAAGGCGCTGGCCTGGGCCGAAAACGGCTTTCGCCACATGACCAACAGCAAGCGCGACGTGAAGGAGCCCGGCGACCTCAAGGGGCTGAAGATGCGCACCATGGAGAACCCCGTGCACATCGCGGCCTACAAGGGCTTTGGCATCATCACCACGCCCATGGCCTTCCCCGAGGTGTTTACGGCCCTGCAGCAAGGCACCGTGGACGGCCAGGAAAATCCGCTGCCCGTCATCATCTCGGCCAAATTCGATCAGGTGCAAAAGCACCTCACGCTCACCGGTCATGTGTACTCGCCCTGCATCTTCGTGATGAACAAGGCGGCTTTTGAAAAGCTCAGCGCTGCCGACAAGCAGGCTTTCCTCGATGCCGCCAAAGAAGGCACCAAGGCCAACCGTGCGCGCGTGGACGAGGACGATGCCAAGGGTGTGGCCGACCTGCGCGCCAAGGGCATGACCGTGATCGACACCGTGGACAAGGCCAAGTTCGTGGCCGCGTTGGCGCCCGTCAATGCCGAGTTTGAAAAGCAGTTCGGCAAGGCAGCGCTCGACAAGATCCGCAACGTGAAGTAAACCGCAAAGCGCTTTCTTTTTGATAGCTATCAGCGCCCGTCGGCAAAGCGCCAACGGGCGTTTTTATTCATATATTCTGCTTTCCGATCCGTGCCGCCCATGAAAAACCTGTTTCTTAGCTTTGAGCGCTACTGCACCGGGGCGGCCATGCTCGGCGCCTGCGCCATGCTGGCCGTGGCCTCGTCACTGGGCATGTTCCAGATCCTCATGCGCTTCGTGTTCGAGCAGCCCGCCGAATGGACCGAGGTGCTGATCCGCTTCAGCCTGATCTGGATGGTGTTTCTGGCCATTCCGGCCGCCTTTCGCCAGGGGGCGATGGTGAGCGTGGACGTGCTCTACCGCTGGAGCCCGCCGCGCGTTCGCCGTGTGCTCGACTGGGTGGTGTGCCTGGCCGCGCTGGCGCTGATCGGCGTGATCATCTGGTGGGGCTGGGACTACGCGCAGCGCGGCGGCGTGCAAAGCATGGCCGGGCTGGAGTCGGTGTCGATGTTCTGGGCGTATCTGGCCATGCCGGTGGGCGGATTGTTCTGCGTGGTGGGAATCATCGGCAACCTGATCGATCCCCAGCGCATGGAACTGGAGACCGCGCAATGACGCCAGTAATGATCTTCACCATGGTGCTTTGCTTTGCACTCACCGTCTCCGTGGCCGTGTCGATCGGGCTGGCCTCCATCCTGGGTATTCAAGTGGCCAACGCCAACATGCTGATCGCGGTCAAGGAGATGTTTGCCTCGATCAACAAGTTTCCGCTGGCCGCCATTCCGTTCTTCATCCTGGCGGGCAACCTGATGGAAACCGGCGGCATCTCGCGCCGGCTGGTCGAGTTTGCCAAGAGCATCGTGGGCGGCGTGCAGGGGGGCCTGCCCATGACCTGCGTGCTCACCTGCATGATCTTTGCGGCCGTGTCGGGCTCGTCGGTGGCCACCACCTTTGCCATCGGCGCCATCCTGATCCCTGCGCTCATCAAGCACGGCTACCCCACCAGCTATGCCGCGGCGCTGCAGGCCACCAGCGCCGAGCTGGGCGTGATCATTCCGCCCTCCATTCCCATGATCCTGTACGGCGTGAGCGCCGAAGTGTCTATTGGCGAGCTGTTCATTGCCGGCTTTGGCCCCGGCCTGCTGATCAGCGGCGCGCTGATGCTGTTTGTCTGGGCCTACTGCAAATACAAGGGCTGGGGCAAGAACGACGGCGATGGCCGCATGCCCTTTGGCCGCGCCACGCTGCAGGCGGGGTGGGCCTTGTTCATGCCCGTGATCATTCTGGGCGGCATTTATGGCGGGGTGTTCACCCCCACCGAGGCATCGGCCGTGGCGGTTTTCTATGCGCTGGTGGTGGGCGTGGTGATCTACCGCGAGATCAAGGTCAAGGACCTGTTCGCCATCCTGCGCAAGTCGGCCATCTCGTCGGCGGTGATCATGTTCATCATCGCCAACGCCGGCCTGTTTGCCTTTCTCATCACGCGCGCCGGCGTGCCAGATGCCATTGGCCGCTGGCTGGAGGCGGTGCTGCAATCCCCCGCGCTCTTTTTGCTAGGCGTGAACGCGGCGCTGTTCATCATCGGCATGTTCATCGAAACCAGTGCGGCCATCATCGTGCTGGCGCCCATCCTGGCGCCCGTGGCAATGCACTTCGGCATCGACCCGGTGCACTTCGGCCTGATCATGGTGGTCAACCTGGCACTGGGCATGATCACGCCGCCGTTTGGCGTGAACCTGTTTGCTGCCTGCACGGTGGCGCGCATATCGCTGGACCGCATCATCCGGCACCTGCTGCCATTCGTGTGCGTGATCCTGGTGTGTCTGATGGTCATCACCTATGTGCCGTGGATTTCGCTCGCGCTGCGCGATCTGGTGTACGCGAAGTAAGTACAATCGTGCCCGTCAGGAGAGAGTGCCCCGTCCCTTGCATTGCAGGATGAGAGGCACCGCCGAAGGCGCAGGAACACCCGAACGCTCAGGCAAAAGGACTGGCAAACGCCCGCAGTGATGTGGGCGTTCCCTTGCTGGAGAGAGATGGCCCCACACGAAAACTGTGCGCGAGGCCATCCACCGAAGGAGCAAACCGCACAGCCAGCCAGGGTGTTGCGGTGAATCTCTCAGGTAAAGCGGACAGCAGGGCAAATCCCGTGGCACATGTGCCGCGGCCCCCATTTGCCCTGGAGCTTTCATGTCCGCCCCTGCCGCCGCCCCCCTGCTCAACACGCCCCTGAACGCCCTGCACATCGAGCTGGGCGCCCGCATGGTGCCGTTTGCCGGCTATTCCATGCCCGTGCAATACCCCGCTGGCCTGATGGCCGAGCACCAGCACACGCGCAGCGCTGCTGGATTGTTCGACGTGTCCCACATGGGCCAGCTCAAACTGGTCGGCCCCGACGCCGCTGCCGCGTTCGAGAGCCTGATGCCAGTGGACGTGATCGACCTGCCCGTGGGCAAGCAGCGCTACGGGCTGCTGCTGAACGACGCGGGCGGCATCATCGACGACCTGATGTTCTTTCGCGTGGCGCAAAACGAGATCTTCGTGATCGTCAACGGCGCCTGCAAGGTGGCTGACATCGCGCACATCCAGGCCCGCATCGGCCAGCGCTGCGAAGTCATCCCCATGCCCGACCACGCGCTGCTGGCGCTGCAGGGACCGCAGGCCGTCACCGCCCTGTCGCGCCTGGCGCCGGGCATTGAAAAGCGGGTGTTCATGACCGGCGGCCACTATTCCATCGCCGGCTGCGACTGCTTTGTCACGCGCAGCGGCTACACCGGCGAAGACGGCTTCGAAATCTCGGTGCCCGCCGCGCAGGCCGACACCCTGGCCCGCGCCCTGCTCGCGCAGCCTGAAGTCAAGCCCATCGGCCTGGGCGCGCGCAACTCGCTGCGCCTGGAAGCGGGCCTGTGCCTGTATGGCAACGACATCGACACCACCACCACCCCCGTGGAAGCGGCCATTGGCTGGGCGATGCAGAAGGTGCGCCGAACCGGCGGTGCTCGCGCAGGCGGCTTCCCCGGCGCCGACACGGTGCTGGCGCAACTCGACAACCCGGCCAGCCTGCAGCGCAAACGCGTGGGCCTGATCGCGCTGGAGCGCGTGCCCGTGCGCGAACACACCGAGCTGCAAAGCCTGGACGGCCAGAAGATCGGCGAAGTCACCAGCGGCCTCCTGGGCCCCACCATCGACAAACCCGTGGCCATGGGCTACGTGCTGCCCGCCCATGCGGCACTGGGCACGCGCGTCAACGCCATCGTGCGCGGCAAGGCCGTGCCCATGGAAGTGAGCGCCATGCCCTTTGTGCCCACCCGCTACTACCGCGGCTGATTGCCCCACGCCGCCGCCGCAGGGCCCGGCTACATTCCGGATTCCTTCATTTTTTCCAGGAGCTTTTCCATGACGATCAAATTTTCCAAAGACCACGAATGGATCAACGCCGCCGACGCCAATGCGGCCGTGGTCGGCATCACCGTGCACGCCCAGGACGCGCTGGGCGACGTGGTGTTTGTGGACCTGCCCGCCGTGGGCACCACGTTTGCCCAGGGCGACGTGGCCGGCGTGGTCGAGTCGGTCAAGGCCGCCGCCGACGTGTACATGCCGGTCTCCGGCGAAGTGGTCGAAGTGAACGAAGCCCTGCGCGCCGACCCCTCGCTGGCCAACTCCGACCCGCTCAACACCGGCTGGTTCTTCAAGGTCAAGCTCAGCGACGCCAGCCAGCTCGATGCGCTGCTGGACGAAGCCACCTACGCTGATTTCGCCAAAAACGCCTGAGCGCCAGGCCTGACAACCCCTTCTGAGACTGCCCTATGTTGATGCCATCTGCCTTGCCGCTCGGCGAGCTTGAAAACGCCACCGAATTCCTGCCCCGCCACATCGGCATCGACGCAGCCGACGAAGCGCACATGCTGTCGGTGATCGGCGAGGCCTCGCGCCGCGCCCTCATCGACTCCATCGTGCCGCGCTCCATCGCGCGCAGCCGCGCCATGGATCTGCCGCTGCCGGTCACGGAAGCGGCGGCGCTGGCAGAACTCAAGGCGATGGCATCGCAGAACAAGCTGCTCAAAAGCTTCATCGGACAGGGTTATTACGGCACCCACATCCCCGGCGTCATCCTGCGCAACATCCTCGAAAACCCCGCCTGGTACACGGCCTACACGCCCTACCAGGCCGAAATTTCGCAAGGTCGCATGGAGGCGCTGGTCAACTTCCAGACCATGGTGTGCGACCTCACGGCCATGCCGATCGCCAATGCGTCCATGCTGGACGAAGCCACCGCCGCGGCCGAGGCCATGACGCTGGCCAAGCGCTCGGTCAAGTCCAAGAGCAACGTGTTTGTGGTGGCCGGTGACGCGCACCCGCAGACCATCGAAGTCATCCAGACCCGCGCCAAGCCCCTGGGCATCGAGGTGGTGCTGGCCCATTCCGCCGCCGAGTGGGAGGCCGCACTGAACGGAGACTATTTCGCCGTGCTGGCCCAATACCCCGCCACCAGCGGCCGCATTGACGACCTGCGCGCCGACGTGGACAAGGCCCATGCCAAGCAGGCCGCCTTCATCGCCGCCGCCGACCTGCTGGCCCTCACGCTGATCACCCCGCCCGGCGAATGGGGCGCCGACATCGTGGTGGGCACCACCCAGCGCCTGGGCATGCCCATGGGCGCGGGCGGCCCGCACGCCGCCTACATGGCCTGCCGCGACGAGTTCAAGCGCAGCCTGCCCGGCCGCCTGGTGGGCGTAAGTGTGGACGTGCACGGCAAGCCCGCCTACCGCCTGGCGCTGCAAACGCGCGAGCAGCACATCCGCCGCGAAAAGGCCACGTCCAACATCTGCACCGCGCAGGTGCTGCCGGCCGTGATTGCCAGCATGTACGCCGTGTACCACGGCCCCCAGGGCCTCAAGCGCATTGCCCAGCGCGTGGCCAGCTACACGGCCATCCTGGCCAAAGGGCTGGAGCAGCTCGGCGCGCCGGTGCGCCCGCAGGCCTGCTTCGACACGCTGACGCTGAAGACCGACGGCGCTACCAAAGCGATAGCTGCCCGCGCAGTATCCATGGGCGCCAACCTGCGAATTTACTTCGAAAACCAGCTGTGCATCTCGCTCGACGAGACCACCACGCGCGCCGACATCGAGCTGCTGTGGAAGATCTTCGCCCAGGACGGCCAGGCGCTGCCCACGTTTGACGCCTTTGAAAAGGGCGTGGAGCCGCTGATCCCCGCCGAACTGCGCCGCACCAGCGCCTACCTCACGCACCCGGTGTTCAACACCCACCACAGCGAAACCGGCATGCTGCGCTACATCCGCCAGCTGTCCGACAAGGACCTGGCACTGGACCGCAGCATGATCCCGCTGGGCTCTTGCACCATGAAGCTCAATGCCACGAGCGAGATGATCCCCATCACCTGGCCCGAATTTGCCAACGTGCACCCGTTCGCCCCGGCCGACCAGCTCGAAGGCTACCGCCTGCTCGACGAACAACTGCGCGCCTGGCTGTGCCAAGCCACGGGCTATGCCGGCATCAGCCTGCAGCCCAACGCAGGCAGCCAGGGCGAATACGCGGGCCTGCTGGCCATCAAGGCCTACCACGAAGCCCAGGGCCACGGGCACCGCAACATCTGCCTGATCCCCAGCAGCGCGCACGGCACCAACCCCGCCAGCGCGCAGATGGCGGGCATGCAGGTGGTGGTGACCCAATGCGATGCCAACGGCAACGTGGACATGGCCGACCTGCAGGCCAAGTGCGAGCAGCACAGCGCCAACCTGGCCGCGGTGATGATCACCTACCCCAGCACGCACGGCGTGTTCGAGACCCAGGTCAAAGAGCTGTGCGCGCTGGTGCACCAGCACGGCGGCCGCGTCTATGTAGACGGCGCCAACATGAACGCCCTGGTGGGCGTGGCCGCCCCCGGCGAGTTCGGCGGCGACGTGAGCCACCTGAACCTGCACAAGACCTTCTGCATCCCCCACGGCGGTGGCGGCCCCGGCGTGGGCCCTGTGTGCGTGGTGGCCGACCTGGTGCCCTACCTGCCCGGCCATGCCACGGCCGGCGTGGCCGGTGGCGTGGGTGCGGTGTCGGCTGCGCCCCTGGGCAATGCCGCGGTGCTGCCCATCAGCTGGATGTATTGCCGCATGATGGGCGCCGAGGGCCTGCAAGCGGCCACCGAAACCGCCATCCTGTCAGCCAACTACATCAGCGCGCGCCTCAAGGACCACTACCCCACGCTGTACGCCAGCGCCAACGGCCATGTGGCGCATGAGTGCATCCTGGACCTGCGCGGCCTGAAGGACACCAGCGGCGTGATGGCCGAGGACGTGGCCAAGCGCCTGATCGACTACGGCTTCCACGCCCCCACCCTGAGCTTCCCTGTGCCCAACACGCTGATGGTGGAACCCACCGAGAGCGAAACGCTGTTCGAGATCGACCGCTTCATCGACGCCATGATCGCCATCCGGGGTGAAATCCGCCAGATCGAATCCGGCGCCTGGCCGCAGGACAACAACCCGCTGAAAAACGCCCCGCACACGGCCGAGAGCCTGCTGGGCAGCGAATGGGCCCGCCCCTACACCCGCGAGGCAGCCGCCTACCCGGTGGCGGCCCTGCGCAGCAACAAGTACTGGTCGCCCGTGGGCCGCGTGGACAACGTCTATGGCGACCGTAACCTGTTCTGCAGCTGCGTGCCAGTGAGCGAACTGGAGTAAAGCGCACTGATGCAGCGCTGTGATGGCGCTGCTGCAACACAACAAAGGCCCGGTGACGGGCCTTTGTGCTTTACAGCGCATCGAGCGGGCTGAGCACGCCGCGCCCGCCCTTGTTGAGCACATGCGTATAAATCATGGTGGTGCTCACATCGGCATGGCCCAGCAGCTCTTGCACCGTGCGAATGTCGTAGCCCGCTTGCAACAAATGCGTAGCGAATGAATGGCGCAGCACATGCGGACTCACCGGCTTGTCGATCTGCGCCAGCTGGGCCGCCTCGCGCACCGCGCGCTGCACCGACTCGGGGTACACATGGTGGCGCCGCTCCAGCAAAGCGCCCGTCACTGCGTCGGGGCGCGGATCAACGGAGCGCACTGGCGACGGAAAGACCCATTGCCAAGCCCAGCTGCGGTCCGCATGGACGTACTTCACCGCCAGCGCATGCGGCAAATGCACACGGCCAAACCCCGCCTCCACGTCCTTTTCGTGCAACGCCCGCGCCTTCTGCAATTGCTGCTGCAACGGCTGAATCAGGTTCTCGGGCAACACGGTGATGCGGTCTTTATTCCCTTTGCCTTCGCGAATCACAATCTCGCGCCGGGCAAACTCCACATCCTTGACGCGCAGGCGCAGCGCCTCCAGCAAGCGCATGCCCGTGCCATACAGCAACTGCGCAATCAGCCCGGTCGTGCCCTGCATGTGCAACAGCAAAGCACGCACCTCGGTGGCCGTCAGCACCACCGGCAGGCGTCTGGGCGTTTTGGCCTGCACCACATCTTCCAGCCAGGGCAAATCCACACCCAGCACCTGCTTGTATAAATACAGAATCGCCGCCTTGGCCTGGTTCTGGGTCGATGCAGATACCTGGCGCTGCACCGCCAAATGTGTCAAAAATGCTTCTACCTCCGCCGCACCCATCTCTTGCGGATGGCGCTTTCCGTGAAACAGGATAAAGCGCCGCGCCCAATCGACATAAGCCGTCTCGGTGCGAATGCTGTAATGGCGCGTGCGCAGATGGTCACGCAAACGATCCAAAAGTTTGGGCGCTGGGGCTGCCCCCGGTGCGGTGGGTGCGGCACGATCGGAAGACGATGTCATCCGGAAAATTTTAGGTTTGCCTAAACAGCATCACCTGGGTACTATCCCTACGTACCAATGGATACATCTTGTTTTGGCAGACCAACTTGCTTACGATGGCCGTCGTCTAATTCTAGTTAGTCCCCTCATATTCCCGCTTTATGCAGGCCCGCATTTATTCCAGCGTTTCGCCTTTCTCAAGCGTTGATTCGCTGGGGTTTTCGCGCTGCGCTGGGCTTCGCCTGCATGCGCTGCGCCAGTTTGCAGTCTTTTTGGCTGCCAGCCCTTGCGTAGCAAGCGCTACCCGCTATCATTTTCAGCGCTGCGCCGCCTCCGTAGCCCAGCGCTTTGTAGTGGGCTGCGCCCGTCTTCAAGCCCGGCGCTCCCTTCCGGCCTTCGGGTCTAACCATTCGTCGCAGCCGACCGCCTACGGCGGCGGCTGAACTCAGGGCGTTAGCACCGCAGAAAACCCGCTTTACTCAAGCCCATGCTTTCTCAAACGGCGTTCAACTTCTCAAGCGTTCTTCAGCGCTGGGCTTGCCGTTTCTCCGGGCTTCGCCTGGTGGCGTTGTGTCGATTTCCAGCCTTTTTAGGCTCTAGCCCTTGCGTGGCAAGCGCAAGCAGCTATCGTTTTACAAGCGCTGTGCTGCCTCGGTGGCGCAGCGCTTTTTCACAGTTCGTGCCCGTCGTCAAGTTAGGGTTACCCGTTTTGGCTTCTGGTTCTAACATTTCGGTCAAGCCGACCCGCATTCTGCGGTCGGCTTACCTCGCCCGTTAGTCCCATCACCCGCTTTATGCGCGCAGCCACTTGTTCCAGCGCTTGGCCCTGCTCCAAAGGCTTTCAAGCCTTTTTGGCCTCCAGCGCCTTTGTAGCAAGCGCCACCAGCTATCATTCTTGCAGCGCTGCGCCGCTCTCGTGGCCCAGCGCTTTTTCGTGGGCTGCGCCCTGGTCCAAGTCCGGGCGCTCCCTTTTGGCCTTCGGGTCTAACCCTGCGGTCAAGCGGACCCGCATTCTGCGGGCCGCTTACCTTG
>NZ_JAGKSE010000049.1:0-4279 GCF_017939685.1 Acidovorax sp. JG5 | reverse complement strand
AATTGCTCATTCGGGGTAGATGGGGTGGCCGGACGGATACGCATCATCGTATTTTCCCGTCACTTCTCCCATCAAAAAACCCAGCATGGCGTTGATTTCTGGTCGATCAGTTCAAGGCGTTTCTCAGCACTTGAAACCTAACAACTAGCAATCGAGGCGTCAGCCGGGGACGATCACCATTTGCTTTGCGCGCTCAGCACCCGATTGATCACGTTGGCGACCGCCACTATTCGTCGCAGCAACAAGCCGATGTCTTACTCATCGTCAACCTGCTGTGAGACGCGCCTGTAGATTGTTACGTGCCTCGTAATTGACGTGCTGCCCACCGTACCGACCGCCCTATCCTCGGCGTCTTCTTCAATCTCGTCTCCCCAAGCCTCACTCAAAAGTCGCCGAACCTCCGCAGCAAGGTTTGAGTCTCTTCTCATGGGTTGTCCGGTTATCGACTTCGGCCATGACTGCCTACCGACCGTCAAGATTGATCCATCTTGCTTGGGAACCACGATGATGTTCTCACCTATCTCGAATTCATTTCGAAATTCGCGCGGGTGCACGTCGTCCTGATCCTCGTCGTAGGAGAAATGGCCATCGAAGCAGATTGTGAGTTCGTTCGATTCAGCGAGTCGGTCACGAAACTCGTCGGAGCTCAGCCATTCGTCTTGCCCCCAACATACGATAGGTAGTCCTTCCAATTTTCCGCCACACTCCAGGACAACCTCAGCGCACTTCGCCTTGACCAATTCGTCAGATTTGGAGTCTGTGATGATGCGGGCTTGTTCAGTTGCCCATTCCACAAGGCGCTCTTTCGAAACTGTCGGGAGCGCCGAATTGCGAGAGGCAATTACTGTCTCACCGACCAACAGCCCTTGAACATTGGCAAGGCGCGTAGCGCGAAGACCACCGATAGTGACCCAGCCGCCATCACTCCGGAAGTAGTCGCTGGGCCTGATGTACGCACGCCCCAGAGGTTTGCCATCGTCACCGAAGATCGTCCGTATGGCAGCGTGATGCCCCATCTTCCGCTCTTTGTCACGCGCGTCTGAATTGGTTAGTGGATCCAGACGCGAAAGCAGTTCCTCGTCGGACAGCTTGAGCCAGTCACCCGGCCCGATTGCGGGCACGGATTCCCCTTTCTCTTTTACTTCGATGGACACGGCGACGCTTGGCGCAATAGACGCAACCAACTGCTGTAGGGTCAAGGCGCTATCTCCATATCCATTGACATGTAGCAAGCCACCTTTGGCCCGCGGGTCGGTTTTTAGCCGAACTTCGATCCGCGTTCCACCGTCTACGGGCGCGTGACCTTGCTCCGTCGGCGACAGGATTGGTCGGGAGGCTGTTCCATCCCGGAACTCCAGCACACGTGCGGCATCCTCGCCGTGATCGCAACGGCGAGAGATGACACGGACGACGATTCCGATCATGAAGACGGAGAAGAAACCAATCCCGTACCGCCCAATCGCATTCATGCCCTTCGCGATCAACCCCGGAAATTCTTGAGTAGCGAGCGTGGACCGCCAGAAGGAGGTACCGAAATCGATCAACGGTCCCGTCAAGACACGCTCCGACATGCCGATGCCGTTGTCCTCCACGGTCAACCAGTGACCGTCCGGCCTCTCAGATAGTGCGACAACTATGCAGCCCCAATCTCCACGCCGCCCCTGATAGCGACGCCGCGCTTGAATTGCATCAGCGCTGTTCTGGATCAGTTCACGCAGCACAATCGTCGGGTCGTCGCCGTACAACTTCGCACCACCCAGAGTTTCAACCACCTTGGGGATGTCGGACACACGCAGCTGGGTATCAACGGGACGCCAACCCCGCGTGTGGATCGTGCGCGCAAGAGATTCGGGGCTTCCGGCTCCTTTGACTCGCCTTGCCCTAAAGAAAAGTCCCTGCGCCTTGTTCTGCATCAGCAAGTCAACGTCCTGTAGTTCCCGATTGACTGCCGAGATCGTGTCGTACGCAAGCCACCAAGCATCTGCATCGGAAACTGTGAAAGGAGCACCAGCAGTGAAAACCACCGCCTCGTGTTCAATGTGGGGGGCCGCCAGGCGCTCCTGAAACGTCCAATGCAGCGCTGACACACCTTGAGGATGCGTAAGTGCACGCAGAAACCTCGGTGCTCGTCGTTGATCGAGGTGAAGCGCATCCGCGATCCGAAGCAAACAAGCAAGCTTGACACGATCGATCCGACTCTTGGTTTTGCTTGGAAACGCCCCGAGGTCCTCCGAAAGCTCCTCCTCGACACGCGAGACCGACCACCAATGACTGTGGGCGATCTGCCCGATAGTCTCACCGTAGAAAAAACGGAGTTCAGGATCATCGATCAGATAAATGGTGTCACCACTCGCCGACATCCAGCCTTGTTTCGCCAAAGCCTCTGCCTGCTGAGCATGCAATTGCCGTAGAACCTCTGGTACCGCGCGCTGAACGATTTCGTGCGGAGGAGCGTTGACGGCCTCCGGTCCATGCTCAGCATCACCAAGCAATGCCGTGACCGTGTCCTTCCACGCAATGGTCTGCTTCAGCTGATCCAAGCCTTGCGGATAGGCCGCCAGACTCATCGCGGAGTCGTGCAGTAGAACACTGGCCCCGAACACAAACGCCTCTGCAGGACTTACTGTGATAGCTCCTTCCGACACCAAAGACGCCGTATCCCACAATGCATCCAAATGGGTCAAGTCATGAACGGTCAATCCCGGCATGGCTGCCGCTATCTGCGAGACAAGAACAGCCGCCTTCTCACGCATAGCCAGGTAGCGATCGCGGAAGAACTCCTGCTCCGCCGCGGTAATGTCCGGCAAAGGATTGACGAATGCATGACGCCACAACCAAGTGAGACGAAAGTCAGAAGGGGATGACATATTCTTTTCCTTGTTTTCTCATATTCCGTCAGCTCGCTAGAAGCCGTACTTCCTCTTTCGATTCACGAACGCCGGCTCCGTACCTTCAAGAATTTCAATCACGCGTGCCTTGATCTCCGGCGACTCGATAGCACCGCTCAGGTACGAGAAGCGCTTGTTCGCCTTGTCGCATGTGGCACAAATAATTTGCTCCGCATCACATACAACCGCAAGGTTCGGGTTGTGCGTGACCATGATGACCTGCCGGCGCTGCTTGGCGGTCTTGATGCACCTCACCAAAATTTTGTAGATGGTCTGGTTGTCTAGATTTTCTTCTGGTTGATCGATGACCAAGGGGATATCGTCCTTGTCCACCAGCAGGTAGAACACCAGCAACAGCAGGCCGCGCTCTCCCGGCGAGAGCTGGCTGATTTCCTGTTTGTCATAGGTCAGCGAATACTGCGGTTTCAAGTATTCGAGCCCGAACAGGAAGTCGTAGAGTTCCTCGGGTCGGTTTCCCTTGCGCAACTGATCGACAACGGACAACTCAGCAGGATTGACGGCCTCGACGCGTCGATCGAAATGCAGCATGTCATCGACCTTTTCGACGAATGCTACGACCGCGTCCGCATTCATGAAGTCAGTTTCTTTCAGCACGCTTCGAATGAGCAAGTTGCTCTCGTCGATCCCCGAGAAGCTGCCGCGAGTCTGCCGGTTGATGCGCCCCAAGAAAATTTCCTGGAATCCCTCTTCCGCGATCCGCACATCGAAGTCGAGCGGCAATGGCATTTCCATTCTTGTCGTCGATTGCACGAAGCCCTGCACCGGCTGATAGAGTATCCGGTATTCGGCGACAACTTTTCCGATCTGCTCATGCAAGCGACGCACGATGGCGAGCCGGGCGGTTTTCGATTGTTCGCGCTTCGCTGGCAAGGCGTCTAACGCTTCTATCTCGGCGGCATACCAGACGATGCTACTGCGCTTATCCTTGTCGCCCTGCAACTCAGTCTTAGCGCTCTCCCACTGTGTTAGTTTCTCTTTGTAGAGCAAGAACAGACGTTGCTTTTCACCGAGCTGACTCTTAATCGCCTTGATTGCAGCTTCGGCGGCTTCACGACGTCGGGACAGACTCACATCCCCGGCACCAGAAAGGAGCATGTCTTGCGCGTCGGACTCCTTTTTAAAGGCAGCGCCCAGCTTCTCGATCTCGGCCGTATTGATCTTGAGCAAGACGATCTCGCTCGCCTTCAATGTCGAATGCATTTCCGCAAGCATGCCATCCAGCTCGCCAATGAACTGTTCGTGACCTTTCTGGTGGTTCTTGATCGCTTGAAGAATACGCGTGACGTGGGCGGTGCCCTTCACCGCGTCGGCCTTCTTCTGCCGTGCTTGTGTATCCGTCCGGCCACCCCATCTACCCCGAATGAGCAATT
>NZ_JAGKSE010000048.1:2500-5654 GCF_017939685.1 Acidovorax sp. JG5 | reverse complement strand
CCAAAGCAGAACGCCCCACTCAAAGTTTGAGTGGGGCGTTACTGGGCTGTAAGAGCCTGACGATGACCTACTTTCACACGGGAACCCGCACTATCATCGGCGCAAAGTCGTTTCACTGTCCTGTTCGGGATGGGAAGGAGTGGTACCAACTTGCTATGGTCATCAGGCATAACTTGGTGCTGGGCAGTTTTGTGAACTGCCTGGCGAATTCATAGAGTTTGGAATCAGATTTTATGTGTTTTGACTGCGTCAACTTGGCATAACAATCTTTGAGCTTTGCACACAAACATCACTGCTTGATGTGTTGGCTATCAAAGTTATAGGGTCAAGCCTCACGAGCAATTAGTATCAGTTAGCTTAACGCATTACTGCGCTTCCACACCTGACCTATCAACGTCCTGGTCTTGAACGACTCTTTAGGGGGCTCAAGGCCCCGGCAGATCTCATCTTGAAACGAGTTTCCCGCTTAGATGCTTTCAGCGGTTATCTCTTCCACACTTAGCTACTCGGCAATGCCACTGGCGTGACAACCGATACACCAGAGGTGTGTCCACTCCGGTCCTCTCGTACTAGGAGCAGGCTTCCTCAAATCTGCAGCGCCCACGGAAGATAGGGACCAAACTGTCTCACGACGTTTTAAACCCAGCTCACGTACCTCTTTAAATGGCGAACAGCCATACCCTTGGGACCGGCTACAGCCCCAGGATGAGATGAGCCGACATCGAGGTGCCAAACACCGCCGTCGATATGAACTCTTGGGCGGTATCAGCCTGTTATCCCCAGAGTACCTTTTATCCGTTGAGCGATGGCCCTTCCATACAGAACCACCGGATCACTATGTCCTGCTTTCGCATCTGCTCGACTTGTCAGTCTCGCAGTTAAGCACGCTTATGCCATTGCACTATCGTCACGATGTCCGACCGTAACTAGCGTACCTTCGAACTCCTCCGTTACGCTTTGGGAGGAGACCGCCCCAGTCAAACTGCCTACCATGCACTGTCCCCGATCCAGATAATGGACCTAGGTTAGAACCTCAAACACACCAGGGTGGTATTTCAACGTTGGCTCCATGAGAACTAGCGTCCTCACTTCAAAGCCTCCCACCTATCCTACACAGATCTGTTCAAAGTCCAATACAAAGCTACAGTAAAGGTTCATGGGGTCTTTCCGTCTTTCCGCGGGGAGATTGCATCATCACAAACATTTCAACTTCGCTGAGTCTCAGGAGGAGACAGTGTGGCCATCGTTACGCCATTCGTGCAGGTCGGAACTTACCCGACAAGGAATTTCGCTACCTTAGGACCGTTATAGTTACGGCCGCCGTTTACTGGGACTTCAATCAAGAGCTTGCACCCCATCATTTAATCTTCCAGCACCGGGCAGGCGTCACACCCTATACGTCCACTTTCGTGTTTGCAGAGTGCTGTGTTTTTATTAAACAGTCGCAGCCACCGATTTTTTGCAACCCCGTTGGGCTCCCTCTGTACGAGTTCACCTACTTGGGGCATACCTTCTCCCGAAGTTACGGTATCAATTTGCCGAGTTCCTTCTCCTGAGTTCTCTCAAGCGCCTTAGAATACTCATCTCGCGCACCAGTGTCGGTTTGCGGTACGGTCGTGTGTAGCTGAAGCTTAGTGGCTTTTCCTGGAAGCAGGGTATCACTCACTTCGACTGCAAGCAGCCTCGTTATCACCCCTCATCTAAGCCCGGCGGATTTGCCTACCGGGCACGACTACAGGCTTGAACCAACATATCCAACAGTTGGCTGAGCTAACCTTCTCCGTCCCCACATCGCACTACACATCGGTACAGGAATATTGACCTGTTTCCCATCAGCTACGCATCTCTGCCTCGCCTTAGGGGCCGACTCACTCTACGCCGATGAACGTTGCGTAGAAAACCTTGCGCTTACGGCGAGGGGGCTTTTCACCCCCTTTAACGCTACTCATGTCAGCATTCGCACTTCTGATACCTCCAGCATCCGTTACCAGACACCTTCACAGGCCTACAGAACGCTCTCCTACCACGTGCAATAAATTGCACATCCGCAGCTTCGGTAACTGGCTTAGCCCCGTTACATCTTCCGCGCAGGACGACTCGATCAGTGAGCTATTACGCTTTCTTTAAATGATGGCTGCTTCTAAGCCAACATCCTGACTGTTTTAGCCTTCCCACTTCGTTTCCCACTTAGCCAATTTTAGGGACCTTAGCTGGCGGTCTGGGTTGTTTCCCTCTTGAGTCCGGACGTTAGCACCCGGTGCTCTGTCTCCCAAGCTGTACTCTGCGGTATTCGGAGTTTGCATAGGTTTGGTAAGTCGCCATGACCCCCTAGCCTAAACAGTGCTCTACCCCCGCAGGTAATACTTGAGGCACTACCTAAATAGTTTTCGGAGAGAACCAGCTATTTCCAAGTTTGTTTAGCCTTTCACCCCTATCCACAGCTCATCCCCTAGTTTTGCAACACTAGTGGGTTCGGACCTCCAGTACCTGTTACGGCACCTTCATCCTGGCCATGGATAGATCACTTGGTTTCGGGTCTACACCCAGCGACTGATTCGCCCTATTCGGACTCGATTTCTCTACGGCTTCCCTATTCGGTTAACCTTGCCACTGAATGTAAGTCGCTGACCCATTATACAAAAGGTACGCAGTCACCCCTAAGGGCTCCTACTTTTTGTAAGCATGCGGTTTCAGGATCTATTTCACTCCCCTCCCGGGGTTCTTTTCGCCTTTCCCTCACGGTACTGGTTCACTATCGGTCGATTACGAGTATTTAGCCTTGGAGGATGGTCCCCCCATATTCAGACAGGATTTCTCGTGTCCCGCCCTACTTTTCTCCAGCTTAGTACCACACGTCTGTTTTCGCATACAGGGCTATCACCTGCTATGGCCGGACTTTCCATCCCGTTTTGCTAACAGTCGTGCTATCACTAGAAGGCTCTTCCGATTTCGCTCGCCACTACTTTCGGAATCTCGGTTGATGTCTTTTCCTCGAGCTACTGAGATGTTTCAGTTCACCCGGTTCGCCTCGCATGACTATGTATTCATCATGCGATACCTCTTGCGAGGTGGGTTTCCCCATTCAGATATCTCCGGATCAATGCTTATTTGCCAGCTCCCCGAAGCTTTTCGCAGGCTATCACGTCTTTCGTCG
>NZ_JAGKSE010000047.1:0-5700 GCF_017939685.1 Acidovorax sp. JG5 | reverse complement strand
ATGGAAGAGAAAGGGTGGTCTGGTCAACGCGATTCTGCACCCAGGCCACGCTGCGCCAAGTAGGAACGCACGGTATCCCCGGCGGGGACAGATGCCATCCACAGGCGAGCATTGCGCTCGGCGTTCTTGGCCCACTGCGCACGTTGTGCTGCTTCGCGCTCCACTGCTGCTTGGCAGATCTGGTGGCGCATGGACGCCAGTTCTGCAGGAGACTGGTGCTGCGGCTGGCGAGCCATCCAGTGGCTACTGATGTTCTGGCGATAGTCGCCAAACACGCCACCAAGGCAATCAGCAAACAGTTTGGCCCAGCCAGATTTGCGCGGGCCGAAGCGGTAAAAACGTCCCGGCTCCAGATGCTGCGGCGCATAACCAAGCACTGCCTGAATGGCGCCAAGGAAGTCGGTGGGGGTGTTGAGCGCGATCATGGGCGGCGCTCCTTCCGAAACCAGCGAGAAGGCGCTGAGCACCAGACCCGCAGCAGGAGTTGGTTGATGACGGCGGCCATAATTACGCCACCCCCAGGACGCGCCGCAGCTCCGACACAGGCCAGGCCAATCGGCCATTGATGCGGATAGGACGGATGGGGCCATCCTCGCGACACGCCCAAATGCGGAGCGTTTGTTCCGCACGATTCAGGTGCCCTGCGGCCTCGGGTGTTGGGAGTACAGCGCGCGTTTCCAGCGCCAGCGGGGTGAGTTGAACAGTTTTTGCGGGCATTTCACAACCTCATGGGTTTGTTGAAGACAGGCCGCACTGTTCCGGGAGCGACGTGCACGAACCCCCTTCGTACACGCTTTTTTGGACGGTTGCTAACCCTCCTGCGCTTTAGCTGCCGCGTGAAGCTTGCGGCGGATGGTGTTGGGATGAAGCCCAAAGCGTTGGGCCAAGATGCCCGCTACTTCACTGCTTCCCCTGCCGGAAGCAAGGAGACGCTCACGTTCCTGCAAGATCTCGAAGATGCTTCGGGTCTTGACATCCGATTGACGCGTACGTGCAGATTTCTTGCCCCCAGCGCTGGCGCCTTGCTTGATGCGCGCTTCTTTGGCCTTGAGACCTCGAATCAGAGGACTCAGAATCTTTGCGGTATCGGCAATGCCCTTGTCCAGGGCAACGTAATTGAGCAATGTCACGATGTGCTCGTAGGGGCAAATGGATAGCGCGAACTGGAGGATTTCTTGCTTGGTACAGCCTGCGCTCTGGGCCGCATTCTCGGCACAGCCCTCCAATGTCAGCAAGGCCGGCCAGGGCAGCAGGTCTGCCAGGGTGGTTTCAGGTTGGTGCTGGCGTTTGGCTGCTGGAACAAAGCCGCGTACCGGTTGTGTCACAGAAAAGTTCCAACTCGGTTTACCGCGCAATCCGGCGCGCGTGCTTTCCGTCCCTGCCGCAATGGACTCCAGCATGAGCCTTTGGCGCGAGGTCGCTGATGTGACTGTCGTGAGGTCAAGCCGAAGGCCCATGACTGGTTCCCAAGAACTGTGTTGCATTCCATCCCTCCCGGACGCTAACCCTTTAAGAGAGCCCTCTGCAGGCCAGCGGGAGGCACTGGTTTTTTGGCAGAAAACCGCCCTGCCTAGCTGGGGCGAAAACGTTCAAGCGTGAGCTGCGACCCTACGCGCAGGGCGCTTTGCTGGCGCAGCGCGGGGCATGGAAACCTTGACGATCGGCCCCATGCCAGCCGTGGCAGCCATGTCAATCAGGGTGTCCAGCGAAAACAGATTGACCTTGCCCCGCATCAGGTCAGATATGCGCGGCTGGGTTACGCCGAAAAAGAGGGCGGCCTGTGCCTGCGTCATGCCTTGCTGGCGAATAACCTCCGTCAGGCTCATCATCAATCTCGAGCGGGCGCGCATGCTGGCGGCGCTCTGGGGGGTGTCCTCGATGGCGTCCCATACGCTGGAAAATCGCTGTTTTTCGGTCATGGTGCAATCTCCTTCATCAATGCCTTGAGTCGCTTTTGGGCCAGTTCAATGTCCCGCTTGGCGGTTTGCTGTGTTTTCTTCTGAAAACAGTGCAGCACATACACAGCATCGACCAGCTTGGCGACGTACACCACGCGGAAAGTGCCCGCTTCGTCCCATATACGCAACTCCACCACACCGGCCCCGATGCTCGGCATGGCCTTGGCATCATCGGGTGCCAGGCCGTTTTGCACTCTGTCCAGTTGATACCCAGCTTCACGCATGGCGGTCTGCGGAAAACTACGCAGGTCATCCAGCGCAGTGCCTCGAAACTCAATTGGTTTCATGGTCATATTATATAGATTTTTGTATTTTTTATTGATCAGAATTGACCTATCCAGCCACCACGCGCAGCGCACCCGGTTCGGCCTGGGCGTCAAACTGCACACCTGCAAGGCTCAGGATATGGGCCTCCACACGCTCCGCATGGGGGCGCAATTCATCCATGGGAAGGATGGCGTAACCGTCCGCAACGGCGCTCGGAGTGTGCCCTGCCATTTGCGCTGGTACACCGAGGGGGGCGATATTGCGACCCTGTCGGATGAAGGTGCGGCGCAGTCCATGAAACGTCAGGTGTTTAACCTGGGCGTGCTCCAACACCTGATCATGGGATGCTCGGGCATCGACAATGCGTCCTGCCTTCCCCGTGCTGGCAAACACGTACGGCCCCACCCGTGGCAGTGTCGCCAGCAGTTGCGCAAGATACGGGGTCAGGGGGATGGTGCGGGTCATCTCCACCTTGTCTGCAATGGTCAGCTTGCGCCAGCGGAAATCCACGTCCTGCCAGCGCAGGGCGGCCATTTCTTCACGGCGGGCACCGGTCAGCAGCAAGGCACGCAGATACACACTTGCGGTGCGATTGCTGAGTTGCTCGGTGCCCGCCCACCAGCCTGCAATTTGCGCACCATCCAGGGCGTCAGTGCGTCGCGTGTTCGGCGGTAGGTTCTCCAAAATAGCGGGTGCCTTGCCTGCATCGCGGTCTGTCAGGCTCCGATACTCAGGGCGGGCAGCGCACCAGCGCAGGAATCCCCGGAACATCATCAGGGCGCGTGCGGCTTGGTGTTTACCTGTCTCGGCTTCGCGATCAAACCAGCTTTTCAACGTGTCCTCGTTCACCCCGGCCAGCGGCAGCGCCAACAGCGGATACAGCGGCCCCGGCCTTGTGAGTCCCTGCCCTCGCTTTTTCTTTTCACCACCGGGTACGGCCATTGCTTCCAGGTCGGCACGGTACCGGGGCTTCCAGGCATCCTTGCGCTTGGGTTTTCCATTCTCCAAGTACAGCGGCCACAGATCTCCCACGGTCAGGGCGGCGGCCTTGTCGGCTTCCACCTTGGCAGCGGCAGCGGCTTGCTTTTCGGCCTGGGCCGCCAAAGCGTCACGCTTGAGGTCGCGGGGGTCTTTGCCCTCATCAATCAGGCGTTGAAGTTCGCGAGCCTTCGCTTGCGCTTCTGGAATGCTCCAGGCGGTCGGGCTTCCGATGGTCAGGCGAATGTCCTTGCCTTGGTACACGCTCTGGAACACGTAGGCGGACTTCCCGGCGGGGGTCGCCCTGAGCCCGAGTCCCGGCGCAGTCGCATCCCATAAGAAAGCCTGCTTCTTATCGGACGGACACTTGAACCTCGACACCCGGCCAGCGGTGAATGCAATCTTTGCCATGTGGAGCCCCTTGCAGTCTTACATCGGCCAGGATGTAAGGGCGGATGTAAGACTATTTGCTGAAAAATACTGAACTTCAATCAACGCTACGACTGTTTACGCATCCAGTAAAATCAGTATAAGTTGTTGATTTTTATAGATTCTATCAGCAGCAATCAACACGGGCAAATATGCCTATCCTCTCATTCGTAATGAGAAGGTCGGGTGTTCGATTCATCTCTCCGGCACCAGATAAAAGCCCCTGATTCGCAAGAGTCAGGGGCTTTTTATATCTTGCGGCCAGAAAAACACCTGCCCCCAGCACTGCCAATGATGCATCACCGAAACCGTCGCAGCGAGTGATTCATGCAGCAGACCTGCACGCCATCTGTGCAACCCCGCCACTTCGCGCCTCATTCATCTTCTGCAGCACCAATGCCCGGAAAAAGCACCTCGGTATAACCAAACTGCGCAAAATCGCGCACCCGCATGGGATACAGCTTGCCAATCAGGTGGTCGCATTCGTGCTGCACGACGCGAGCGTGAAACCCTTCTACCGTCCTATCGATCGGGTCACCATAGGGGTCAAACCCCGTGTAGCGAATGCGCGACCAACGTGGCACCTTGCCACGCAATCCCGGCACCGACAAACATCCCTCCCAATCCTCATCCTCCTCTGCACCCACTGGGGTAATAACCGGATTGAGAAGCACCGTCGGCGGCACCAGAGGCCGATCGGGGTAGCGGGGATTGGCGTCGGCCGAGCCGAAAATCACCACCTGCAGATCGACACCAATCTGGGGGGCCGCCAGACCCGCACCATTGACCGATCGCATGGTGTCGAACATGTCGCGCACCAACAGATGCAGCGCATCGGTATCAAACCTCTGCACGGGCTGGGCAATACGCAGCAAGCGCGAATCGCCCATCTTCAAAATGGTATGAATGGTCATGGGAACAGGCCTGTCAATTGCTGTAATTCACTGCATGTGCGAAAAGCAGGCAAGCATAGCGCGAGCAACATGCCCATGCATCCATGCAAAATCACGGTCAATGGCTTCGCCCTTCGACGATCATCTCGACACCCAAATGCCCAAAGAGCTACCGCTACCCTTGCGCTGGCTGCTGAAGGTTTTTGCAGCGATTTGCCTGATTCTGGGCGTTGCAGGTATGTTTGTGCCAGGGCTGCCAACCACCGTTTTCATCCTGATGGCGGCATGGGCTGCAGCCCGCAGTTCGCCCGCGATGTTTCGATGGCTTTGGCACCACCGCCTGTTCGGCCCCATGCTGCGTAACTGGGCCAATGGCGGCTGCGTAAGCCGCCGGTCCAAGTGGACTGCCACCCTGATGATGGCCCTAAGCAGTGTCATTCTGATGTTTACAGACGCACCGCGCTGGGCTGTGATGCTTGCGTGCATCTGCATGGCGTGCGTGTTGGCGTGGCTGTGGCGCAGGCGGGAGCCAGCACAGTAGCTTTTTGGACAGCCGCCAGTCACGTAAAAATGCGCATTTTTATGTATATAATTTAAGTCTTGTTCCTCGATAGCTCAGTCGGTAGAGCGCCGGACTGTTAATCCGTAGGTCCCTGGTTCGAGCCCAGGTCGAGGAGCCAAAGAACTTTCGTTGAAAAGACGATATGAATCAAGCACTTAGATACATCGTCTAAGTGCTTTTTTCATTTTTGCCTGCCCAAAAAACCTCCTTTCAGAGGCCCATGGGACACTGGCCCTAAATCCGGCAGTTCCCCCCGCCAAAGCTGAGCAAACCCGGCACTGGCGCGGGCTGGCGCTGATTTGGCACACTCACCCGAAGGGTGAAAGCAAACGCAGACGAATGGGAGCCCTTGTCAAGGGCGAGCAAAAAACCGTTGAGCCGCAGATCGTGGACACGCTGGGCGGGAGCATGCATGTGCGCGGGGACTCAGACGCGGCGGCCACGCCGCATGGCCAGCTGGTCTTTTTTGCGCAGTTCCTGGCCGCCACCGGAGTCTTCGATCGCTGGGTGTCGCAGTGCCCCCTGCCCTTGATGAACCCAACCACTTGCGACACCGCGTACTTCGGCGGGATTGTCATGGTCCAATAATTCTGGACACATCGATAGGGGCCCA
>NZ_JAGKSE010000046.1:0-5731 GCF_017939685.1 Acidovorax sp. JG5 | reverse complement strand
GAGCGGTGCTGAGCATGGTGCTGCGCATCTTTCTGCGGGTGATCGCACAAACTCTGCAGACCCACAGCCCCGGTGCGGCCCATATGGACAAGGCAGGCCTGCACATCGGTGCCATCGCCTTCATTCACCGATTCGGCTCCAGCCTCAATGAACACGTCCACTTCCACGTTTGTGTGGTGGACGGGGTGTTTGAGGAAGTGGAGGGCGAGGGCGATGCTGATGCGACCCCTCGAATCTCATCGCCGGGTGTCATCTTTCACGCGGCCACCGGCATCGATGCGGCTACCGTGGCCCCAGTGCAGACCACACTGCAAAAACGCATCCTGCGCGCCTTCGTTGCTCGGGGCCTGCTGGAGAACTGTGACGCCNCATCGATGCGGCTACCGTGGCCCCAGTGCAGACCACACTGCAAAAACGCATCCTGCGCGCCTTCGTTGCTCGGGGCCTGCTGGAGAACTGTGACGCCAAAGACATGCTGGGCTACAAACACAGCGGCTTCTCGGTGGATGCGGGGGTGTGCATCGAAGCCCACGACCGCGCTGCGCTGGAGCGGCTGCTGCGCTATTGCGCGCGTCCACCGTTTTCCATGGAGCGCCTACGCAAAGAGGGAAGCAAACTGGTGTACCGCTGTGCCAAACAGCGCAGCGAGCCCACCAGTGACAAGCGTGGTGCCAAGGCAGATGAGCTGCACCTCACACCGCTGGAACTGATCGACCGCATCGCCGCGCTGGTGCCACCGCCACGCACCCACCGGCACCGCTACTTTGGTGTGCTGGCACCCAACTCGCCGCTGAGAGCGGCGGTAACGGCGCTGGCCCAGCCTGCTGCGTCGCAACCAGCCACGGTGGAGACTGCACAACCTGGCGCGGGCGTACCTGGGGTGGCGGCGCCGGGCAACGCGGCCACACCCACACCCGAACCTGAAGCACGCCCGAAGCGAGCGGCGCATTACTTGTGGGCGGTGCTGATTGCCCGCATCTACGAGGCATTTCCGCTGCTGTGCCCCATGTGCGGTGGGCAGATGCGCATCATTGCCTTCATCACCCACAGCGCCGAAATCCGCCACATCCTGAACCACATCGGGGTGGAGTCTGCCCCCCCGCACATCACCCCGGCACGCGGGCCACCGCTGTGGGAGGGCTGCGACGCGCCGGTGGATGATGGTGCGCAAGGCGAGCCGGATTGGGATCTGGCAGCTCAACCCGACGAGGTAGACCAGCGCGTCAATTGGTGACCCAGTGAAGCGGCGGTATCCATCGCTGCGGGGAAGCAGCTGCACGCGCGCCAGGCCCAAATGCATACTGCCTCCCAAGCTCTTGCCATTGAGCGGCAAGCGAGCGCTCAACCTTCCTTGGCCGAACGTGTTTCGAGGCCCAAAACTCGTGCCATACTTGGCCTCATGCGGTTGAATTTCCTATCCGTTGCTGCGTTGCTTTCTGCAGAGATGTTGGCGCGAACGGGCCGCGACCCCGCTCTGCACTATGAGAATCTAGCCGATGAGTTCGGCAGTCCCGTGGCCCGCCGACTTGAGGCGGCTGCGACGGCACAGCAGAAGCAGCGGTTGGCCGCACTGGCACCCGAGCAGATAATCGCTTCGGAACTTGCCGGGGAGAGAATAGACAGTATCTTGAGCCATGCCCCCGGCAATGGCGAACCCATAGGCGGTATCAAGATCAACACTGCCAATGGATGGTTTACAGTGCGACCATCCGGCACCGAAGCCATCTACAAGATATACGCCGAGAGCTTCATCAACCCCGCCCACTTGCAAGCCATCCTCAGCGAGGCGCAAGCCATCGTTGATGCAACCCTATCCAAGGAATATCCATGACTGAACCTGTGCTGCCGCGGACCCAAAACGCGCCGCTATCTGCGCCTGAGCCGACCCCGCCCCACGATAAGCACGCGGGTCATGACCATGCTTCGGGCGGTCCGTTTGGAGAGAAATCGGAACTGATCTTCGCGATCCTCGCCGGCGTATTTTTGGCAATTGGTTGGTTGCTTCAGTGGCGCGAAATCGGCCCCGACTGGTTGCCAACGGCGCTGTACATCGCCGCCTACTTGTTTGGCGGCTGGTTCACGGCCATCGAGGCCTTCGAGAACTTGCGCGAGCGCCGCTTTGCGATTGACACCCTCACCCTTGTCGCAGCCATTGGCGCAGCTGCGTTGGGCAAGTGGGCCGAAGGTGCGTTATTGCTGTTCCTGTTCAGTATCGGCCATTCGCTGGAGCACTACGCGATGGGCCGCGCCCGCAAAGCCATCGAGGCTTTGGCCGAACTCGCACCCGACACTGCGATCGTGCGTCGCGACGGCAACACGCAAACCATTCCAGTCGCTGAACTGCAGTTGGGTGATGTAGTCATCGTGAAGCCGAACGAACGGCTACCAGCCGACGGCGTGGTGGTCGTCGGTACAACCAGCGTCAACCAGGCGCCAGTCACCGGCGAAAGCGTGCCCGTGGACAAGCGCGCTACGAGTGACGCCAAGGCCGCACTCGCAGCGTTTGACAAGCTGGGCGCCGAGTTCCGCGTCTTTGCCGGCACGATCAACGGGAGCGGTTCCATTGAGGTGATGGTGGCGCGGCGTGCCGAGCAATCGACCATGGCACGGGTAGTCAAGATGGTGACCGAGGCAGAGGCCCAGCGCTCACCAACCCAGCAGTTCACCGAACGTTTTGAGCGCATCTTCGTGCCTTCTGTGTTGGTGCTGGTGGTGATCCTGTTGTTCGCTGGTTTTGTGATCGACGAGCCGTTCGCCGCCACGTTCTACCGGGCCATGGCTGTGTTGGTGGCGGCCAGTCCCTGCGCACTGGCGATCTCAGTGCCCAGCGCCGTGCTCAGTGGCGTGGCGCGGGCCGCACGCGGCGGGGTGCTGATCAAGGGTGGCGGCGCACTGGAGAACCTGGGTTCGCTCACCAGCATCGCCTTTGACAAGACCGGCACGCTGACCGAAGGCAAACCCAAACTCACCGACGCCGTACCGGCCCCGGGCGTTACCGAAGACGAGTTGCTGGCGGTGGCCCTGGCGGTCGAGGAGCAAAGCGACCATCCGTTGGCGCTGGCCGTGGTGTCAGGCGCGCGTGAGCGTTTGGCAGACCGCATAAAGCCCGCGACCGTAGCCGACGTGAAAAGCATTACCGGGCGTGGTGTGCAGGCGCTGGTGGATGGGCAAACCGTTCACATCGGCAAGCCGGTGCTGTTCTCGGAACTGTCGGATTCGGCCCTGCCTGCAGCGGTGGAAGAGGCCAACAAACAATTGGTTGCCAACGGCCGCACGACGATGGTTGTGCGCCAAGGTTCGCGCTTTCTCGGCGTGCTGGGCGTGATGGACACACCGCGCCCCGTAGCGGCGCAGGTGATGGCGGAGCTGCGCGAATTGGGCATCAAGCAATTGATCATGATCTCGGGCGACAACCAGCAGGTGGCCGACGCGGTGGCCAAGACCGTAGGCCTGACCGAGGCGCGCGGCGACCTCATGCCCGAGCAGAAAGTGGAGGCGATCCAGAAGCTGCGCGCAGAACACGGCAAGGTGGCGATGGTTGGCGATGGCGTTAACGACGCCCCGGCAATGGCCAACGCTACGGTGGGCATCGCCATGGGTGCTGCCGGCTCTGACGTGGCGCTAGAGACTGCGGATGTGGCACTCATGGCGGACGACTTGGCACAACTGCCCTTTGCAGTGGGCTTGTCGCGTAGCAGCAGCCGCATCATCAAGCAGAACCTGTGGGTCAGCCTGGGCGTTGTGGTGGTACTGATTCCCGCCACGATTTTTGGCTTGGGTATTGCCACAGCGGTCCTGTTCCATGAGGGCTCGACGCTGGTCGTCGTGGTGAATGCGTTGCGCTTGCTTGCCTACAGGGGTAAACCGATGACGCGTGCAAGTTAAATGACCGAGGAAACGCTGTGCGGGGCGTAGGTGCAGCTGACTTGGCCTGTGCTCTGCATACAGCTTGCAACATATGTCATGCAGATGGCGAAGTGTCGGCGTGGCGGCCAGACAGCCTCCACATTCCCCACCATGCTACCGGCGCCAAAACAACAACACTCGCCATGCCCGGGAAGTAGCCATTGGGCTCTGCAACAAATAGTGGAAAAGCAAAATGGGCGAGCTCAGTAACTCCCATTGCCGTAAAAGAGTCCATACCAAACAGTAGCCATCCCGAGAATGACGGCCAGGGGAAACATCGCTATGCGCTGGTACCAGCATAATGTGCAGGGTGTCATCATCATGACTTCACCAATGAAGATAGCTCCTGCAGTTGACAACGTGGCGAGCAGCCAAGCGGCAAGCAGAAGTGGCCATACGGACTTCATAGGCCATCCTTACTTAGGCCAAGGGATTGACGCTTTGAAATGATGATGGTGAGCCCAAACCAGGCAACCATGGAACAGACAATGAACATGTCAGCGAAGTTAAAGGCTGGCCAATGAAGCGCCCTCCAGTGCACATCGAGAAAATCCACGACGGCACCTGTCTGGATACGGTCAATCAAATTGCTGCCACCGCCTGCCACGACACCCGCACCGATCCAACATTCAGCAGGGTCGATTTTGCGAAGCAGGCACAGAAGCGTTATTGGCAGTAACACCAAAACACCCATAAAGATGAAAAACCAACGTTGCCAGCCACCAGCGTCCGCCAATATGGAAAAAGCCGCAAAAACACCGACGCCCAGCGCCGCTCCCGTTGCTGCACCGGCGCCCGACGCAGCGGCGCCTGTCGGCACCATCGAAGTGCGCGTGCCCGACATCGGCGACTTCAAGGACGTGGCCGTGATCGAGCTGCTGGTCAAGCCCGGCGACACGGTCAAGCTGGAGCAATCGCTCTTCACGGTCGAATCCGACAAGGCATCCATGGAGATCCCTTCGCCCGCTGCGGGCGTGATCAAGGAACTCAAGGTCAAGATCGGCGACACCGTCAACATCGGCGACCTTGTGGCCGTGCTGGAAGGCTCGGCGGGCAATGCGCCAGCGGCGGTTGCTCCAGCCGCACCGGCCGCATCAGCAGCGCCAGTTCCTGCCGCCGCTGTGGCAGCGGCTGCGCCCCCCGCAACCGCTATCGCCTCTGCCTCCGTGCCCGCGCACCAGCCCGGCACGCCCGCTGCCGGCCTGCCACACGCCAGCCCCTCGGTGCGCAAATTCGCCCGCGAACTCGGTGTGCCGCTCGACGAAGTCAGGGGCACTGGCCCCAAGGGTCGCATCACGCAAGACGACATCCAGGGTTTCACCAAGGCGGTGATGGGCGGCGCAACACAAACCAAGGTGCAGGCAGCCAAGGCACCCGCCGTCAGCGGTGGCGGGTCGGGCGTGGGCCTTGACCTGCTGCCCTGGCCCAAGGTCGATTTCGCCAAGTTCGGCCCGGTGGAGCGCAAAGACCTCTCGCGCATCAAGAAGATCAGCGGTGCCAACCTGCACCGCAACTGGGTGGTCATCCCGCACGTCACCAACCACGACGATGCCGACATCACCGACCTCGAAGCCTTCCGCGTGCAGTTCAACCAAGAGAACGAGAAGAGTGGCGTCAAGGTCACCATGCTCGCCTTCATGATCAAGGCCGCCGTGGCCGCGCTCAAGAAGTTCCCCGAGTTCAACAGCTCGCTCGACGGCGACCAGCTGGTGATGAAGAACTACTTCCACATCGGCTTTGCCGCCGACACGCCCAACGGCCTGGTGGTGCCCGTGATCCGCGACGCCGACCAGAAGGGCATCGTCCAGATCAGCCAGGAGATGGG
>NZ_JAGKSE010000045.1:0-5742 GCF_017939685.1 Acidovorax sp. JG5 | reverse complement strand
GGCGCGCATGTACGCCAGCAGGGCTTCGTCGCTGTGACGCCTGGCAGGTCTACCGTGGCCAGAATCACGCCGGCGCAGCCAGTTGAAGTACCCGCTGGCGCTGACCTCCAGCACCCCGCAGGACACATTCACCGGGTACAGCTTTCTCATTTGGTGAATCCAGGCGTACCTCGCAGCGTGTCCTGCGCGAAGTACGCCGCGGCTTTTTTTGCGATGTCGCGCTCCATGCGAAGGCGAGCATTCTCTGCACGCAACCGGGCTATCGCCATCTGCTCGGGCGAAACCTGGATGCTCTTGTCTCCACCGCCCGCACCGTCCAATTCTCCCTTGGCTGACAGCCGTACCCAGTTGCCCAGGCTCGCTTTGGGAATGCCCAGTACCTTGGCCACCACCGCAATCGCCTGACCCGAGCGGACCTGCCGAACAGCCTCCTGCTTGAACTCTCGCGTGTACTGCGCACGCACCTGAGGTTGCCCCTGAAAAGTGGAGTTCTTATCCTCTCTTCATGGCCAGAGCGGTCCTGCAAGAGTTGATAGAGTCCTTGCAATCTACCCAGGGAGTAAAGCCATGTTGATTGCCCTGCACAAGAACGCCCGCACCACGCCCGCGGTGCGTGCCGAGATCGCAGCCAGCAACGAGCCAGCCAACGTCCTGGCCCTGCGCTTCGGGATCACTGAGCAGACGGTTTACAAATGGAAGAAGCGCGATGTTTTTGCAGACCGCTCGCATACGGCCCATCACCTGCAGACCGTGCTCACGCCTGCGCAAGAGACCGTGGTGCTCCACCTCAGGCGTACCCTGCTGCTGCCCCTGGATGACCTGCTGGCGGTCACGCGCGAGTTCATTTGCCCCCATGTCTCACGCTCTGGCTTGGACCGCTGTCTGCGCCGCCATGGCGCGGGCAACCTCAACGCCCTCAAACCCCAGGAGCCTGCGGTAGCACACAAGGCCTTCAAGAGCTACGAGCCTGGCTATGTGCACATGGATGTGAAGTACCTGCCCCAGATGCAGGACGAGAGCAGCAGGCGCTATCTGTTCGTGGCCATTGATCGGGCTACGCGCTGGGTGTTTGTGCAGCTCAAGACCAACAAGACGGCCGCCAGTGCGCAAGCCTTCCTGAAGGCATTGCACAAGGCCTGTCCACTCAGGATCACCAAGCTGCTGACCGACAACGGCAAGGAGTTCACAGACCGCCTGTTTGCCAGCCGGGAACGCGAACCCAGCGGCAACCATGAGTTCGATCAACTGTGCCAGGAGCTGGGCATAGAGCACCGGCTGACCAAGCCCAGAACACCGAGAACCAACGGTATGGTGGAGCGGTTCAATGGGCGTATTGCAGACGTCCTGAAGACCCACAGGTTCAACAGCCGCGAGGACATGGAGCAAACCTTGTTGCGCTATGTGGCGCTGTACAACCACCAATTGCCGCAATCAGCGCTCAAGAGCAGTACGCCCATGCAGGCCATGAAACAGTGGTATCAGTCGCACCCGCATCTGTTTAACAAGCGACCATATGATCGTCCGGGATGCGACAGTTAGGACGACTCCACTCGGGAATCAGTAGCTTGCGCAGCAAGACCCATAAAAAAGCCCGGAAGGCGAGTTGTACGCTCCTCATTCCGGGCTCGAGTGCCGTTAAAGCAAGGGTTAGTCCAGCTTTTCAAGCTTGGCTTCAGCAATTACCTTGGCCTAATGCTGCTGGCACTTGATGTATGCCAGGAAGCCGTCCCGCGTGTTGATGAACGGAATACCGCTCTTTCGCATCTCGAGCTGCGCAAATAATTTGCGAATAGGTCTTGTCACGATTCCGCCGTAAATCCGAGTTTTTTGACCAACCGACCCCAGACGTCGTGCTGTTTTCGAAGGCTTTCGCTCATCTCGGCAGCGCTGGAACCCTTTGCGACAAGGCCGAAGCTGGCAAGTGATTCGGCTACATTCCTGCTTCCTAGGGACTGGATGATGCTCTTGTTTGCCTTCGCTATCAGGTCATCAGGTGTAGACGCCGGGGCGAAGAAGCCGTACCACTGCTCCTCGGCAGGATAGCCGTCACCAAATTTCTGTTCGGCGAAGGTGGGGGTTTCTGGTGTGAACGGTGTGCGTCGCACGCCTGATGTGGCTAGAAGCCGCAACTTACCCGATCGCTGAAAGCTCAAGAAATTTCCCGTTGGGGCGATCATGGCGCTGATCTGCCCTCCGACCAAATCGGCTACACCAGGCGCCGCCCCACGGTAAGCCACATGGGTAAGTGGGACTCCTGCTTCTCTGCTCAGCAATGATCCGAGCAAATGCGAGGAGGAGCCCGTGCTCGGAGAGCCGAAACTTGCCTGCTGTGGGTTGGCCTTCGCCCAGGCCATGTAGTCTCTCAGTGTCTTGACCTGATCCGGCACCATGGGTCCAACTGCCAGAGCATCTGTGGTCAATGCCACAACGGAGATTGGGAGGAAGTCTCTAAAAGGATCGTAGTCGAGCTTGTTGTATATGAACGGGTAAAGCGACAACACCCCGTCGGGTGTCAGCAGCAGAGTGTGGCCGTCGGGCGCGGCGGTCTTGACAGCCGTGCAGGCGATGCGCCCTCCAGCGCCTGACCGGTTGTCAACGACCACTGAATTTGCGTAACCCGCATTGACCATGCCTCCACCAACACGTCGGCTGACCGTGTCGACAACGCCACCCGCCGGGAACCCGTTGATCACCTTTCAGCACACTTGTCCCTTGCGCCATTGCGCGGGATGTGGAACCAAGTGCGACGATAGCGCCGATTGAATGAATTATCGAACGTCGGTTGAGCATTCTGCTGAAGTCTCCTCTCATGATTGGGCGGTGAATCCAATTTGCTTCACCACGCCGCGCCAGCGCTGGAGGTCTGAGTTCAGGCGCGCAGCCAAGTCTGTGGTTGGATGGTGTCTGACGTAGGTGGCGTTGCCGGACGCAGGCAAGGCCTGATTGTCGATTATGAGCTGGGTCTCCATTCTTGGCTTCTCCTGAGTTTGGTCATATTGCGAAAAACACTGCCTACTCTAGGAGTACTACCGATGTCAGTAAAACGGAGAATTTGGATGCCAAGTATTGGTCATACCGATAGTAAGTTGGAGCCCCGAGCGTCATCAGGTAGGGATGTCCTGAACAACTCGAATTCGCGAGTGCTACAAGGCCGCAGTTTTCAGATGGCGTAGAGGACGCCATTTTTTCCCTGCAGATGGGCCTGCTTTTATGCGGCCCCGGGGCCCTTGTCGCCGCTTTGGCAACCATTTGGCTGGGCGGTCTCAAATCTGAAGTGCAACACCCTCACCGAGGGTAATGTATGCAGATGAGAAAGAGATACGAACACTTGCAGCCAGAAGATAGGGTGACGTTGGCATCGCTGCGCCAGCAGGGCTGGAGCATCAGGGCCATAGCCCGCCTTCAAGGCCGCAGCCCAAGCACCATCAGCCGTGAGTTGCGGCGCAACGCCTGCAATGGCAGTTACGCCAGCGCGCCTGCGCAGCGCCTGTGCCAGCAGCGTCGCATTCAGGTCAGGCCATGCCCCAAACTGCACAGCTCCGGGGCGTTGTGGATGCTTGTCACCACCATGCTGTGCTGGCTGTGGTCGCCCCAGCAGATTACACACACACTCCAGCGCATGTATCCCCAAGAGCCAAGCAAGCATGCCTCGCACGAGAGCATCTACACCGCCATCTATGCATACCCACGCGGCGAGTTGCGCCGCCAGCTCATCGCACTGCTGCGCCAGGGCAAGAGTACACGCCGCCCGCGTTCAGCAGGCTCTCATCGGCGCGGTCAGATTCCAGACATGGTCTCTATCCATGTTCGCCCACCCGAGGTCAATGATCGCGTGATGCCGGGGCATTGGGAGGGGGATTTGATCAAGGGCGCTGGCAACAAGTCGGCGGTGGGTGTGCTGGTCGAGCGCTCAACGCGCCTGGTGCTGCTGTGCAAGATGCCTGACGCATCGGCTGAGAGTGCACTGGCTGCGTTCACCAACAAGCTGCGCCAGATTGCAGACCCGATGCGCCAGACGCTCACCTATGACCAGGGCAAGGAGATGGCCCGGCATAAGGAGCTCGCCGAAGCCCTTGGTATGCGCGTGTACTTTTGTGATCCGCACAGCCCTTGGCAAAAGGGCAGTTGCGAGAATACCAATGGGCTGCTGCGCCAGTTCATGCCCAAGGGCACAGACCTGAGCGTGCATGACCAGGAGGCGCTGGATTCCATGGCCGATCTGATGAACAACCGTCCTCGGCAGACGCTCGGATGGGATTCTCCCTATCAGGCCTTACAGCGATTCATGGCGGCTATCGCCGAGAGGAACTCCGCTACCATTCATTGAATATCAACCAGCGGTGTTGCACTTCAGATTTGAGACCGCCCTGTATTCAGGCGCACTCAGCCTCAGATGAAGCCTGGCGCACCAGGTTTCGTAACCAATTCAGGTCTGGAAAGGCTTCTCGGCTTCTTGCCCAGATCATGACCAGATCCATGGTCGGCAACTCGAAGGGCGGTTTGAAGATGTCAATATCGAAGATTTTCACGTAGTGGAGCGCGAGCGATCGGGGCACCAAGCTGATGATGTCTGTATTGACAACCAACTGAGGGAGCAACGTGAAATAGGGAACCTGGAACTGAGTACGTTGTCGCAAGCCTAGGCGGTTCAGAGTTTCCTGCTCAATGGTCTCGTGTCCGTCTGTACGACAATAGACGGCGTGTGGACGTTCGAGGTACTCGAGCTGACTCATTGCCTTTGCACTGCCTGAATGCGCGCGCCACTGGATTGCCACCAAGTCGTCTTGCATGAAAATTTCATGCTGAAAATCCTGATCGCTGCGGCTTATGCCGCAGGCTTGCAAATTGGATGGAAGATTGGGGCAGATAATCAGGTCAAGTGATCCGAGTTGCAGTTCTTTGGCGGATATGCCCGGCGTAGGCGTGAGGGTAAGGGTAATGTTCGGGGCTAGCGTCTGCAGGACAGCCCCTAGCCTCGACGTCACGAGTGCCGAAACATAGTCTGCTGTTGCAATGCGAAAGCGCGATGCAGCCGTGTAAGGATCGAATTGCTCCGTTTGGAACAGACGGCCAGTCAACTCCATGATGCGCTCTAGCTCTGGTACCAGTCGCTTGGCTCTTTCAGTAAGAACCATTTCCCGGCCATGCTGCATCAGTAGCTCGTCGCCGAATATCTCGCGCAGCTGACGAAGTGATCCACTGACCGTGGATTGAGTGAGGTGCAGCCTGCCCGCAGCTCTGGTTACATTAGCTGTCCGTAGCAACTCAGCCAATATCGGCAGCAGGTTCATATTGACGCTGCGCAGTGTGTTAACCGAATTTTTCATGGCATGCATTCTCCCGTTTGGCGCAGGCTCTGAACCTTGCCGGACTGCAGTCAATCTGACCTTGCCCCTGTTTCGTGTAGCTCTTAACCCACGGTTCACGCGGCCTTTTTACGCTGTGCCTCGTACCAGCGCTGCTCGTACTGCATCGGGCTGAGGTAGCCCAGCGACGAATGCAGCCTGCGGTGATTGTAGAAGGCCATCCAGTCCATCACTGCCTGCCTGGCCTGCTCACGGGTAGCGAATTTGCACCCATGCACGCTGGCTGTTTTCAGCTGACCCCAGAAGCTCTCGGTCGGTGCGTTGTCCCAGCAGTTCCCCTTTCTGCTCATCGATGAACGCATGCCCCAGTCCTTCAAGGCATCCTGGAACTCATAGCTGCAATACTGGCTGCCCCGGTCGCTGTGGAATATCAGCC
>NZ_JAGKSE010000044.1:0-6316 GCF_017939685.1 Acidovorax sp. JG5 | reverse complement strand
GTAGCCATCTGCGGTCAACATGGGTTTGCCGTGCGCTTACGCCGCTCTGAGTAGGCACCTTTGAACTTAAACCAACCGTTCAGGCTAAGCCTGTCGAGGCCTTGCAAGGCACTTCGTCAAGCATGGAGGAGTTCAAGTTGGTTGATGCCGACTCAATAATGGGCGATCCACGGTCCCTTGTGTAAGCACTTGACATACAGACCACAAGTCATCTCGCGACGGCATGCCGATGGTCAGTCGAACACACTGGCTGCGACTCATCGCGACCGTCCATGCAACAACATCGATGCCCCCTTTGACAGCAATTGCGGTCTGTCCACTTCGAGAAAGCGCACGGCGTGCGACACATTGAGGTCATTGGGTAGGCGACCGATGGCGTTTTTTCAGCTCCGACGCTCGAAGGACAGATTCCGCTGGAACCGGCGCTGTGCATTGCGCTATTAGCGGTTCGGATGCGAAACGTCCGACTGGGGGTTGCGCCGAATGCTCGGGGGCTGCAGCATAGGTACAACCTAACAGTTATCGAAATTTCCCATCGTTGATCCATCAAAGTGTCCGATACCAGAACCATTGCACTCGACGCCGACGGAGTCTTGTTGGACTACGCGAAAGCGTATGCCAATGCCTGGGCGAAGTATTCAGGGACCGTCCCGGTCGAGCACGATCCCTACGCATATTGGCCCATGCAACGATGGGGTGTGCCCCAGTTGACAGGGCGAGCGCTGGAAGATTTCCGAGCGCATTTCGATGAGGTGTTCTGGAGTTCTATTCCTGCCGTTGGCGGCGCTCTGAAAGCCTGCGAACTCCTTGCGAACAACGGCTATGAACTGGTTTGTATCACCGCTCTCGACGCCCGGCACGCGCTAGCCCGCAAGCAGAACCTGCTTTCGCTGGGCTTTCCGATCACTAGGGTCATCACCACCAGCCTGCATGCTCCCCTGGAGAGTCCAAAGGCTGCGGCACTGAGAGAACTGAAACCGCTGGCATTCGTGGATGACTTTGGGCCGTATTTCGCCGGTGTCGGCCCCAACATCCACAAGGCGCTGGTTGTCCGCGATCCGAATGGAAGCCCAAATACCGGAGAGGTGCTGACACTGGCAGATTCACACCATGCGGATCTGCACGAGTTTGCTTGCTGGTGGTTGGAGCGCAATTCTGTGAGTCTCCTGTAGACCCTTGATTGTTCAACAGACCAAACACCGTCAAGGTCGGCTCCGCAGCGATTGCGGCAGTTCATGCTGGTTGCCCGAACTTCCAATTTCATCCAAATGGCAGTCATCCCGAGTACATCGTCAGCTAACCTTCACTGACTGGTTTCTGGTGAGTAGCGGACTGTGAGCGGAAGCAGCCCAAAGATGGGGCTCAAGGTCCGCTCTCACAGGATATGAAGTGGCGTTATCGACCCGGAGCCGCCATCCAGATGAAAGCACCAAAACCGTCATTCAGCCGGGCGGCAAGTGCAAGGCCAAAGAGTTCAACGGGCTGGAGGTGCCTCCGGCAGCGACTTTCAGGACATGGGTGTGGATCATCGTCGTGGACACGTCCGAATGCCCCAGGCGCAACCCACTGCCGTAAAGCAGGGCGGCCAACAGCGCCTCGGTGCCCGCCATGTGCGAAAGCAGCGTCCGAACCTCCTGCACCGTCAGCACCGTCGGAATCCGCATGGTCAGAAAACCCTCGACTTCAGCTTGCCCCATTTCGCGCGGATGTCGAAACCCACCATGGCTGCGGGCCGTCCACAACACAAATGCCTTGGCCCAGTAGACATAAGCCTTCTCGGTCTGTAGGCTGTAGTGCAGGTAGCGAATCCGTTCGCGTACCTGATCGAGCAGCTTGATGGACCGGGGAGGGACCCAGTCAGGTTTGTCAGATCTGTTATACCTGTTCATACATCCAGTATGATGCTTTATAGGATTGATTTCAAACACTTTTTTTGGGTGCCGTGCGACTTTGTTTAACGACCACGGTTGTGGGTATCCGGTGTTTGGTCAGATAAACCACAAGTTAGATGCTTTGCTGTGCGCACAAATTTCGGCCAGCAACAAGACTGTTTGTTTTCTTAAATCGAACCTAAAATTTCTTCGCGGAACTCCATGGAGAAATATTTTGAAAAATTGGTTATTTCTGGCTACGGCCATTATTTCTGAGGTCATTGCAACCTCTGCGCTCAAGTCTAGTGAGGGCTTTACTAGGTTAGTACCGTCTTTTATCGTCGTAGCGGGATACGCTGCTGCTTTTTATTTCCTGTCGCTGACACTCAAATCGATTCCTGTTGGAATCGCCTACGCAGTTTGGTCGGGCCTCGGGATCGTCTTGGTCACTGCGATTGCATGGGTTTTGCATGGTCAAAAACTAGATATGTGGGGATTTGTTGGTGTCGGCTTCATTATCAGCGGCGTTGCTGTGCTCAACTTGCTATCTAAGGCAAGTGTTCACTAAAACGGTCGCATCTAACCATTCCGTCGAGAGGGACCGCCCACAAGCTGCGCTTGCGGGTTCCCTTCGCGGCTTCGCCGCTACGGCGGCCCCTCACGTCAAACGTTAGAGCGCACAGGTTTTGCTACCTTGAAAATCTCCGCAGCTCCAGCCAGAAGCCCATCAATCACGCCGTCGTATCGCGGTATGGTGCCTTTGCTGGCCCAATACTCAAGCAGGTACGCCGCCGTCAAGTTCACCCGGCCCGCCGGGTGTTCCATGTGCTTCGGAAACTCAAAGGTCAGCAGCCCTTGCTCGCCGCCGCTCTCTAACTCGGCGGTCGAGCCGACTGCCAAAAGCTGCGCTTTTGTCATCGGCTCACCTCTGCGTTAAGGCTGACATATAAAGGGAGGGAAAATGTACAAAATCATCCTATTCGCATTCGCTTTTGTATCGAGTGCCTCCTACGCGCAGTTGATCGAGGCGGAGACGTTCATCAAAAGCAATGGGTATTTAAAGAAGACAATCATCGGGAAGACGACGTACTTCACAGCACTCAAGAAGGTCAGCGCTGAGGAAATTAAGCCGTACGTGGAAGCAGTCAAGACGATGCCCCAAACAGAAGATGCGCGTACAGTTTGCAAAGGGGCAAATGCTGGAGCCGCAAAGCAGCTTGCTTCAGAAGTTCGCAGTGATCTGCGAGTGCGGGATGCTTTCGGATACGGCGGCCCTGTGGGTAACACAATTTCCTGCATCATCTTCTATGAGCAGAAAGGAATTGTGCGAGGCGTTCAAGTGCATTACTTGACTCTGTCACAGAGCAGCCTGAATCAAGAAATTTACACAGTAATTTTGACGCACTAATACTCATTCATAAAGATGGCGCAGCCCCGGCTCTTCGAAACGATCTCTTGGCATGAAACGGTGATCCGCTCTAACTTGCCGGCCAAGCGGGACTGCGGAACCGGCGTGGCTTCTCCGGTCAGTCTCTTTCGCGCCGCAACCCCTTACCTCATTTCGTTAGGCGTCACACAACTAGATCTACGGCACTCCAGCAGCACACCACTTATCGGAGCTTGGAAATTTATGATGTACGAGACCGACCACCACGTAACTGTCGACGGCACGGAAAGAGTTTTTCGCACGTATGACATTGCGGAATCAGCAGCCGAGGCACGTGCGCGAGGCCGAGAAAAGCTCAGATTCGCGAACATCCTTGACGGAAAGGCGTTTCACCACGAGTTCGGACTAACTGTTGAGAAGCCCGGGGTTCAACAGGAGCGCGACCCGGTCCAGCTGGCAGCAAACTCGCCTGCAAGTCGATAGTGAGTTAACGAGTCGATATGAGTTCGAGAACACGACTTATAGGGTTCATAGCCGCTTTGCAGGTCAGCCAAGTGCCTTTGCATGTTCAAGCGCAAACGTGGACGCACGTCACGACGAAAGGCGGAACGTCAGCCTACTTCGACGCCTCATCTGTCCGGCGCAGCGATGCGACATTGCAAGCACTTGTACTTTCGAGCTTTTCAGAACCAACGAGGTTGCGCGTTGCTGGTGGTCCGTTGCGCAAGCAATCGATCACCTACTTGACATCGTTCGACTGTGCCAGCAAGAGTTTCTCCGTTCAAGAGACGGTGTGGTACGACGCGCCGATGGCGGGCGGAGCAGCGCACACCATCAGTAGTCGAGTTAAGCCGCAGTGGGTCAGTCCAGACAGCAAGCTCTACGCCGGAAATCTGAACGTCGATATCCTGATGGTGCTATGTGGGAAACGCTGATCTAATATTCCACGACCCTGGCGCGTTCGATGAGCATTTTTTCAGCGGCCTGTTAGGCGTCGTACGCTTTCCTATCCCACTTCCTACCGATGAACGTCGCACCCACCCTTGTCGCGATCCTTCTCGCAATATCTGGCTCGTTGGCGCAGGCCCAGAAGACTTCCCCTGCCCCTACACCTCCATCCCCCATCTACCTTCGGTGCAACGTCGTCAATGAGCCCGAAGGCTCGAACGATATTCACATCGACTTTGCCAAGAAGATCGTCACCGACTTCTTCGGTACCGGTCACCCATTTCGGGAAGAGGGCCCTTTCATCATTTCGGAGACCTTTACCGAGCTCAATGGGAAGCGCGAAGTCGTCACCACAACACGGATCAATCGTTATACCTTGTCACTACAGTACATGTGGCCAGCCCAACAGATCCTAAAGAACGGTCAATGCACGCTCGTCGAGAAGAAGCTGTGAGTCAATTGCGTTCCAAGCATGGCACCCTTCGTCCTCGCATGGGCAGTCCTCGCGAGTCACTGAGGTCCATGAGATGAGCATCTCCCAGCAGTCGAGTGTCAACACCAGAGCCGAACCGACCTACTTCGTCAGGTTCTACGAAGAGGCTTCCGGGGCAGCTGAAAACGATCATTCGTACACGACCATCGTCACCGCCGAGTGTCCCGAGCGAGCGCGCTTGGCAGCCCTTCACTTGATCCGAAGAAGACACCCGTCTCCACCTCGGCGCTTCTGGTGCTGGTCAATTCGTTCGCGGTACTGGAACAACGACGCCTAACCCCTTGGTCAACCGGACTCGCAACGGCATGCCACGCTTGGGCTCCATTTCATTCTGGCCCAAGCGCGTCCTGCCGCTGCGTGCCGGTTACCGCGAACGTTGAACGACTGCTTACCCGTTTGACGGTCGGCCACTCCTGGCCGACTACGGCACTTTAAAGCTAACCCAGTTAGCAGCCGTTCGCCAGCGAATTCATTGAGCTGATGCTCGGCCAGTGCATCGACTTCCTGGCCAATCAAGCGTATCCGTCCGGCCAACCCATCTACCTCGAATGAGGAATTGCAAGCACCATCGTGTCCACGTAAACCATCGTGCACACCATGTCTGAAGAGATCCCCCATTCGCACAACTCTGTCCCCCGCACGCGCCGGGCCTACAGCGCACAATTCAAGGCTGAACTGATCGCTGCGTGCCGCCAGCCCGGCGCATCGATTGCCGCCACGGCGCGTGAACATGGCATGAATGCCAACGTGCTGCATCGCTGGCTCAGGGAGCATCGTCTGGGCCTGCACCAGAGCGACTGCGATACGGCGCATGCTGTTGCGTCCGGCATCGTCCCGCACCGCGACGATGCGGCTGCTCAGCCAGTGGCCAATGTACAAGCCATTCCTGCCCCAGCGCATCAGGCTCATCCGGTGCCGTCCAACCCCGTGCCCGCCTTCATCGCGGTGGCGCTGGGCTCGCCGGTGATGGGGCCTCAGGCCGCAGGTGCGCAAGCTGCCCCAAGTGCCGCATCGGCAGCTTGCTCATCAGACATCCGCATCGAGTGCTGTCATCACGGCACCCGCGTGACGGTCAATTGGCCGCTGGCTGCGGCTGCCGAGTGTTCCCGCGCATTGCAGGGTTTGCTCCAGGTGCTGCGGCAATGATCCGCATCGACGCCGCCTGGCTGGCCACGGCCCCGCTGGACATGCGCGCCGGCACCGACACGGCGCTGGCCCGGGTGGTTGCTGTGTTCGGCGCCGCCCATCCCCACCACGCCTATCTGTTCGCCAACAAGCGCGCCAACCGCATCAAGGTGCTGGTGCACGACGGCATCGGCATCTGGCTGGCCGCTCGCCGTCTGCACCAGGGCAAGTTCGTCTGGCCGGCACCAGTCGATGCCCATTGGCAGCTGGAGCGTTCCCAGCTGGATGCCCTGGTGCTGGGCCTGCCGTGGCAACGCATGGGAGACGCGGGCATCATCACCGTAGTCTGAAGCTTGTGTGCCAGAGCGTCAGCGCGCAATCCGTGGATCTGCGCATGGCAGTCAAGGAGCTTGCTTGGCACACTGCCTGTCATGTTGATGCAGTCGCAATCCCTGGATGATCTGAGCGCCGAGCAGCTGCGCGAGATGACCA
>NZ_JAGKSE010000043.1:0-8122 GCF_017939685.1 Acidovorax sp. JG5 | reverse complement strand
GGAGAGGCGTTGTTGGGTCATGGTTGAAGCTCCTAAGGAAGGTAGATGAAACTTGCATCTCTCATGCCTTGGTCGGGCGTTGAGGTGATGTGTTCATCTTAGGGAGCGCACCCCAACAGAATCCGGACAGCCAGATGACATTGTTGTTAAGAATCTGCGTGAATTGGAGCGCGAGTTGGTGGACGTGCGCGGGGGACGAATGCGGAGGACGGAGGACCAACCACACGGGTAGACAGAAGTCACCGGTTGCAGAAAAATGTGCGCTCTTTATGGTGGCCCCAGACAATCGCCGAGCCAAGGTGGCGGAGCAACTCCAAAGACCGGCATTCTCCCGTGTTTCGGAACTCGGGATTCGTTATCTGCCTTACAGCCAACTGGAGCAGAACCACGTGTCCATGAGCCGCTTTGGCTCCAGCATCAAGCCATTGCTGGAGATTTCACAGCGGTTGTAAGTCTTCTGCCTTATGCCTTATTTCTCCTCCATGGGTTGGGCCGGCTGGCATGGGCAGGCGGATGAGTTTTGCAGGGCCGACTGAATAGGCGCTTCCTCGGCGTCATTCCTTGCAGGCCTTCATCTCCGCCTCGAAGCGCTGCTTGCGCAGTTGGTTCAGGTAGGGCGTAGTCAAGGCACGCGGACCATGGTCGAGCGGCAGGATCAAGGGCTGGGGCGGGCAGTCGCCACGGCCGGTTTTGGCGGCCTCGGTGGCATCTCGCGTGCGCGTGGCCTCGGCCTCCTGGCCGGCCTTGCGGCCTTGCTCGATAGCCTGAAAGTCAGGGCCGGCCAGGACCGGCAAGGTGGCGCCCAGCATCAGCGCGCCGGCGAGGGGGTAGATCAGCTTGTTCATGATGATTCCTTTGGTATGCGAAACAGGGGGCTTGAGCTGCGTGAGGGGAACAAAGTGCCTTGACGGCGGCCTATTGATCCGGCACGGTTTATTGCAGAGTCCCGATGCCGTTCAACTTGAGCCCGTCGAGGGGCTTCGACACCTCAGCCCGAGCAAGGTTTACGAATAAAGCCTGCCGGATCAATAGTTGTGCGCCTGCATGCTCCAGCCCACCACCTGGCGGCTGAACAGGTCGATGACCGCTGCCAGGTACACCCAACCTTCGTCGGTGGCGATGTAGGTGGTGTTGCCACACCAGAGCTGGTCGGGTGTATCGGGATTGAAACGTCGCTGTACCAGGTCCGGGGCCCCCGGCGGGGCTGTGGCGGCTGTCCGTGGTCACCACAAATTTGTGCTGGGTCTTGGCCCGGATGCCGTGCTGCTGCATCAAGCGGCGCACACGTTTCCTGCCCACCCGGATGCCACGGGCGAGCAGTTCCTTGTGCATGCGAGGCCAATCGCATCAAGCTCGCCTTCTTCGAAGTTCAAACTGCTTGACCAAGCCATAAATAGCGGGAATTACTGCCAGCGTCAGCACGGTCGAGGAAATCATCCCTCCAACCATCGGTGCAGCGATACGGCTCATGACTTCCGAGCCTGTGCCAGTTCCCCACAGGATGGGAAGCAAGCCAGCCATGATGGCGACCACCGTCATCATCTTGGGACGCACCCGCTCAACCGCACCCTCCATGATGGCTTCATAAAGATCCGCAACGCCAGGCTCTTTGTTTTCAGCGCGGCGTTTTGCCTGAATTTCCTCCCAGGCATGGTCTAAATAGATCAACATGATCACCCCGGTCTCAGCGGCCACCCCCGCCAAGGCGATGAAGCCCACCGCGACGGCCACAGACATGTTGTAGCCCATCAACCACATGAGCCAGACCCCTCCGACCAAGGCAAACGGCACCGACAGCATGACGATCAGGGTTTCCGTCAGGCGCTTGAAGTTCAGGTACAGCAGTAGAAAGATGATGAGCAAGGTGACGGGAATGACCACCTTCATCTTTTGCACCGCACGTTCCATCGACTCAAACTGGCCACTCCAGGTCGCGTAGTAGCCCGGCGGAAACTTTACCTGTTCGTTCACGGCTTTGCGCGCGTCTGCCACATAGCTGCCGATGTCACGCTCACGGATGTCCACGAAGATGTAAGCAGACAGAAGCGCATTTTCAGTGCGGATGCCGGGTGCCCCCTTTGCCACTTCGACCCGGGCCACCTGCCCCAGCGGCACCATCGCGCCGTCCATGGTGGGCACCAGCACTTCGCGGGCGATCTGCTGGGGGTCGGTGCGCAGCTCGCGCGGGTAGCGCACCGTGACGCCGAAGCGCTCGCGGCCTTCGACCGTCGTGGTGACCATTTCGCCGCCCAGGGCCGTGCCAATGACGTCCTGCAGCTCTCCTACCCCCAGGCCGTAGCGCGCCAGTTGCGCCCGGTCGGGTTCAATATTGAGGTAAAAGCCCCCTGTGATGCGTTCTGCGAACGCCGAGGTCGTTCCGGGCACCTGCTTGACCACGGTCTCGATCTCGCGCGCCAGGCGCTCCATCTCGCCCAGGTCCTTGCCGAAGACCTTGATCCCGATGGGCGTGCGGATGCCGGTGGAAAGCATGTCGATGCGGGCCTTGATGGGCATGGTCCAGGCGTTGGACACGCCAGGAAACTGCAGTGCCTGGTCCAACTCCGCGATCAGCTTGTCGATCGTCATGCCCGTGCGCCACTCGGACTCCGGCTTGAGGTTGATGACGGTTTCGAACATCTCGGTCGGTGCCGGGTCCGTGGCCGTGTTGGCGCGCCCGGCTTTGCCATAGACCGATACCACCTCCGGGAAGCTCTTGATGATCTTGTTCTGCGTCTGCATCAGCTCGGCCGCCTTGGTGATGGACATGCCGGGCAGCGACGCGGGCATGTACAGCAGCGTGCCTTCGTTGAGCGTGGGCATGAACTCCGAGCCGAGCTGGCTGGCGGGGTAGAACGACACGCCCAGCACGATGATCGACGTGGCAACCGTCAGTTTCTTCCAGCGCATCACGGCGGCGATGATGGGACGGTAGATCCAGATGAGGAACCGGTTCACCGGGTTGCGTGCCTCCGGCATGATGCGCCCACGGATGAACAGCATCATCAGCACGGGCACCAGCGTCACCGACAGTAGCGCGGCACCGGCCATGGCAAAGGTTTTGGTATAGGCCAGTGGCGAGAACAGGCGGCCTTCCTGCGACTCCAGCGTGAACACCGGCAGGAAGGACACGGTGATGATGAGCAGCGAGAAGAACAAAGCCGGGCCCACCTCCTTGCAGGCGGCAATCATGGCTTCCACGCGATCAGTGTTGGTGTGCTCCTCGGGCAGGCGCTCCAGGTGCTTGTGGGCGTTCTCGATCATGACGATGGCCGCGTCCACCATGGCACCGATGGCAATGGCGATGCCCCCCAGGCTCATCAGGTTGGAGTTCATGCCCAGCAGGCGCATGGAGATGAAGGCGATCAGCACCCCCACCGGGAGCATCAGGATCGCCACCAAGGCTGAGCGCACATGCATCAGAAAGACCACGCAGACCAGCGCGACGATCAGGCTTTCTTCGATCAGTGTGCGCTTGAGCGTTTCAATCGCGCGGTGAATCAGGTCGGAGCGGTCGTACACCGCCTCGATGGTGACGCCCTGCGGCAGGCCGGTCGAAACCTCAGCGATCTTCTCCTTCAGGTTGTGAATCACTTCCAGCGCGTTCTGGCCGTAGCGGGCCACCGCGATGCCGGAGACCACCTCGCCCTCGCCATTGAGCTCGGTCACGCCACGGCGCTCATCCGGTACCAGTTCAACACGGGCAATGTCACGGATCAGCACCGGTGTGCCTTTTTCCGCCTTGACGACCAGGCTCTCGATGTCGGCCACCCCGCGCAGATAGCCCTTGCCACGCACCATGTACTCGGTTTCGGCCATCTCCACCACGCGCCCGCCGACGTCGCGGTTCGAGTCGCGCACCACCTGGGAGACCTTGGCCAAGGGAATGCCGTAAGCCCGCAGTTTCACCGGATCGACGGTGATCTGGTAGGTCTGCACAAACCCGCCCATCGACGCCACTTCGGCCACGCCATGGGCCTTGGTCAACTGGTAGCGCAGGTACCAGTCCTGCAAGCTACGCAATTCGGCCAGGGTCATATCTTTGGCCAAGAGCGCATATTGGTACACCCAGCCCACACCAGTCGCATCCGGACCGATCTGCGGTGTCACACCCTTGGGCATGCGCCCCGCTGCGAAGTTGAGGTATTCGAGCACGCGTGAGCGTGCCCAGTAGATGTCAGTGCCATCCTCGAAGATGATGTAGACGAACGAGGCGCCAAAGAAGGAGAAGCCCCGCACCACCTTGGACTTGGGAACCGACAGCATGGAGGTGGTCAACGGATACGTGACCTGATCCTCGACCACCTGCGGGGCCTGGCCCGGATACTCGGTGTAGACGATGACCTGAACGTCTGACAGGTCCGGCAGCGCATCCAGCGGTGTTTTGAGCACAGCATAGATACCGCCAACAATGACGAACAGGGTCGCCAGCAGCACCAGGAAACGGTTTCTCCCCGACCAGTCGATGATCTTCGCAAGCATATTTTTTCCCGAAAATCAGTTGTGACCGGCGTGAGGATTGGCCGTGGCTTTGCCCAGGGGTCGGGCGGCGGTGATCACCCATTCGCCTTGATCGCGTTCGACGAACTCAAAGGCAACCAGGGCACCCGGCTTGAGCTCCTTGAGCAAGCCGCTGTGGGCGACCTTGAACTCCATCGACATGGCGGGCCATTTGAGACTGGGCACCGGGCCATGTGCCAGCGTCACCGTGGAGGACTTCGTATCGATGTCCTCTACTGTGCCTTCGGCTTGGTGACCCACGCCTGTGACGGCCTTGGTGCTTGCTGATCCATCAGGAGTGGCTTGAGTCCCGTGTCCTGTATGCCCCAGGCCTCCGATGGCGGCTTTGAGGTTGCTTTCCGCATCGATGAGGAAATTGGCGGCCACTACGACCATTTCACCGTCCTGCACGCCCTCGATAATTTCGATGCGGTCCTCGCTGCGCGCGCCGACCTTGACTTCGCGGGGCTCGAAACGCCCCTCCTTGAGTTGCACCAGAACGATCTGCCGTGTTCCGCTGTCGATAACCGCCGACGTCGGTACCGTCAGCACGGTGCCCTTGGAGGCGGCGGGCAGTTCCACCTGTGCAAACATGCCCGGCTTTAGCAACCCACCTGCATTGGTCAATTCGACCCGCACGGGCACGGTGCGAGTTTCAGCCGTGAGCGTTGGATAGACGTAGGTGATGGAACCGGTGAATACCTTGTCCGGGTAGGCGTTGATGCGAACCGTGGCCTTTGCCCCTGTTTTGACCAAGCCGATGTCCTGCTCGAATACATCGGCTATCACCCACACTGAAGACAGGTTAGTGACCTGGTAGAGCGCGTCGCCTGGCATGAAACGCATGCCCTGTACCGCCTTTTTCTCGGTCACGATGCCTGCCACCGGCGAGCGAAACGTGAGGGTGCGGCGCGCCGTGCCCGACTGAGTCAGCGCCTTCACCTGCTCGTCCGAAATATCCCAGTTGCGCAGGCGCGTAAGGCCCGATTCGGCGAGTTCTCGCATTCCTTTCTGTGTTTCCTCGCTGGCGCCCTTCAAGGCGTCGACCCCTTGGGCGGCAATCGCGTATTCGCGTTGCGCCGACACCAGTTCCGGGCTGTAGACCTCGAACAAGGGCTGGCCCTTGCCCACGGCCTGGCCGGTGGCGTTGACATGCAAGCGTTCGACGTAGCCCTCGAACTTTGGGGTGATGGCGTAGGTCAGGCGCTCGTCGGGTTCGATGCGGCCTGCAGCGCGCACCATCTTGTCCAGGTTGCGCAGGCTGACAGCCTCAACGCGCACCCCGAGCTTCTGAACCTTGTCGGTGCTGATCTTGATCTGGTTGGCGCTTCCGGCTTCCGGTTCCTGATCGCCCTCGTAGACGGGGATGTAATCCATCCCCATCGGGTCCTTCTTGGGCGTGGGGGACGTATCGGGCAAGCCCATCGGATTGCGGTAATAGAGAACCTTGCGCTCCTTCTTGTCGTTTGCCGAAGCAACAGTCGATGTCGCCTGCACTGATCCATGTGCAGCGGACTGGCGTTGCCCGTACCAATAGCCGCCTCCCGCAGCCAGTGCCGTGGCGGCCAGCACGAGCGCGCCCACCTTGATAGTTGTTGTCATAGATCTTCTCCCACGATGCGCTCGATGTCCGCCAGACGCATCTGGGCTGCAACTCCTGCTTTGACTTGATTGAGTTTGGCTTGTCGTATCTGTCTCTGTGCATCCAGCAGGGTGGCGAAATCCACCTTGCCCGATTCGTAGCCTGCCAAAGCCGACCGGAACGTCAGCTCCGACTGGGGCAGCAGGCTGTCCGTGGTCAACGCCAGCGTACGGCGAGCCGCCTCCAGGCCCGCCAAGTTTTCATACAGATCCGCGAGTACCTGGTTGGTGGCCGCTTCGCGGCGCGAGCGGGCGGCATCCAGCATGGCCTGTGCTTCCTGCTCCTGCGCCCGCCGCGTGTCCTGCTGCAAGGGGATGGTGACCTCAACCATCAGCTCCCATTCCCGGACCGACTTGCCGTACTGGATGGGTGACACCCCCACCGCAAAGTCCGGATAGCGGTTCTTGTAGGTGAGTTCACGGTTCTTTTCTGCAGCCTGGATTTGTGACTCCTCGGTTCTCAGCAGCGGATTGCTGGACCGTGCACGCTGTTCCAGGACATCAAATCGCATGGTCTCAGGCGCCGGAAGTGTGCGAATGCTCTCTGGCGTAGCCAGCGTCTCGCTGGCAGGGCGCCCCACGAGCGCTTTTAGCCTGGCCTGCAACTGACTTCGCTCTGCGTCGAGGGCAATCAATTCGTTGCGCATGGTGGTTTGCTCCAGCTGCGCACGAATCACGTCCTGCTGCGCGGCCAGGCCACCGGCGTAGCGCACCTGGGCGACTTTTTCCAGGCGAGTCATCAGGTCCAGGATCTCCCTGGTCAGCCGCTCGTTCTGGTCCAGATAGTAGAGTTGGGCGTATGTCGTCTTGATCTTGGTCGCTAGTTCACTCCAGGTGCCAGCCACTCGCCCTCGGGCCGCTTCGGCCTGCAATTGGGCCGATTCACGCTTGAGGCCCCGTTTCCCAAACCACGGCAATTCCTGTGTGAGCAGGTATCGCGTGCTGCCCACACGCCCTGGCAGCAGCGTCGGGTTGCGCTCGCCCATCCGGGTAAGGTCACGAAGTTCCATGCTGAACTTTGGATCCGGCAAGGCACCCGCGGGTACGACACGCTCGGCAGCGGCATCGGCATCAAAACGCATGCTTGCGATTTCGGGGTTTCGCTCCCAGGCCGCTTGCAGCAACCCTTCAACACTCGACCCAAGCTTGACCTCCTGCGCGTAAACCATCGAGCTCAGCGCGAGAGACACCATTACCACACCCAACGACAGGCGATTCCTCATAGGCATCATGACCTCCCCCTTGGCGCACGCAAAGCGGAATTCAACCGGTCAATTACTTCGGCCCAGTCCGCGTCTTCCAGAAGTTCTTCGCGCAACAGAGTCGCCTGAGATGGTGTCCAGAATGGCGCATCGGCCAGCAGCACATCGGCCGGCAGTGGAGCGTGGGCCTCCAAGAACTCCCCGATGCCTGCCGCGTCCATGCGCAAGCCGAGCTGGGAAAACAGTTCAGAGAAGCGATGAAATGACTTTTCCATAGCGGTGGTCCCTATTGTTCAAACACAAAAATAGGACTTCCGCAAAATTGTTCCAGTAAGGCGCTCTGACGCAGACAGTGCAAGCGCACGGCAAGGAAGATCAACGCCGCTGGGGCGATTTTGCGTAAGTCCTGAAAAATTCTGAAGACGTGGTCGGTGGAGGCTCACGAAAGCGTCAGGCTCAGCGCCAAAATGACCGCTCTGCAAGCCATCCCACCCTCTTTCACTGAAATCCAGGGTGTTGCACTTCGTATTTGAGTCCGCCCACCGTGTGCGAATGCACGTTGTGATTCTGCAAGCCCGAGACTGACGGGAAGATGTTTCAAAAATTACATTTCTGTCAGGTAATTTTTGGGGCGTGACCTATCAGGCTGCTGAAATCCCGAGGTTAGCCAGGCCGACGCGCGATCCCACAGAATGGATTCAACGTGCTCTGCTGGAGCCCCAATTGGGGGCTATCAACCCGGGGAGTAGAGACGCAGACGCTCGGAGCGTTCGGCAGGTGAC